>JBCBNR010000023.1:0-15938 GCA_039821665.1 Pseudomonadota bacterium | reverse complement strand
GATCCTGGTTTTCCTGGTGAAAGAACCCCACGGCATGGCCCAACTGTGGCGCGTCTCGAAAGAGAAGCTGCGCCTCTGGCCCTTCCCCCACTGAGGATTGCGCAATGCTGGACCAGACCAAATCAGACGAGATCCTGCTGGATGTGAACAACATCGAGGTGATCTACAATCACGTAATTCTGGTGCTCAAAGGCGTCAGCTTGACCGTTCCGCGCGGCCAGATCGTTGCCCTTTTGGGTGGCAATGGTGCGGGCAAGACCACCACCCTGAAGGCCGTGTCGAACCTGCTCCACTCCGAGCGGGGGGAGGTAACAAAAGGCACAATCACCTATCGCGGCCAGAAGGTCCAAGACCTGGACCCGGCAACACTGGTCACGAAAGGGGTGGTCCAAGTGATGGAAGGCCGCCACTGTTTCGAGCATCTGACGGTGGAGGAAAATTTGCTGACAGGCGCCTACACCCGCAAAAGCGCCAGCGCCGAGATCGCAGCCGACCTTGAGATGGTCTACGCTTACTTCCCCCGTCTCAAAGAGCGGCGCAAAAGCCAAGCGGGCTATACCTCGGGCGGAGAGCAGCAGATGGTGGCCATCGGGCGCGCGCTGATGAGCCGACCCGAGACCATTTTGCTGGACGAACCGTCCATGGGCCTTGCCCCGCAACTGGTCGAGGAGATCTTTGAGATCGTCAAAAACCTCAACGAAAAAGAAGGCGCGACCTTCCTTCTGGCCGAACAGAACACCAATGTCGCCCTGCGCTATGCCCATTACGGGTACATCCTGGAAAGCGGACGTGTGGTTATGGATGGCCCGGCGGCGGATCTGCGCGAGAACCCGGATGTCAAAGAGTTCTATCTGGGCATGTCTGACCAGGGGCGCAAATCGTTCCGCGATGTGCGCAGCTATCGCCGTCGCAAACGGTGGCTCAGCTAGGGGCCGACGCCGCTGGTATACGGCGCTGCGCCGCTGACCAGACCGGTCAGCCATGCCGCAAAGATCGCGGCCTGGGGGGGCTGCTCGCTGACAAAAAGATAAAATCCTTCATTGCTGGGAATGATGCAGTCATGGGCTAGGGTAAGGTGCCCTCGGTCCAGGGCCGTGCGCGCCAGGGCCAGATTGACCAGGGCCACGCCAGTCCCCTCCAAGGCCAAGCGTAGCGCAAGCCCGTAGCTGTCGACAAAAACGGTAGGCGACAGGGCGGGCAGGCGGGCCGCTGTTGCCCACTTGTCCCATCCGTCCGAGATCCCAACCGCCTCGATCAAGGGAAGCGCCGCCAGGGCCCGGTCAAGCGTCGGCGCTTTCACGGCAGCCAGGCGGTTTGGCAGGACCAGCCGCGCGCCCTGTCCCACCTGTTTGGCCGAGCCGAAGCGGATCTCCACATCCGCGGGCGCACCATGGAACTGGTCGGACCAAATGGCGGTTTGAAAGCGCAAAGACAGGCCAGGGTTTGCGGCACAAAACGCGGGCAAAGCCGGGGCAAGAATCCATTCGATCACACTGCTGGAGGCGCGCACCGTCAGCACCGATTGCCCCTTTGGCCCCTCCACCCGGTCCAATGCCGTGGCAAGCTTACCAAGCGCATCCTCAACCTGGGGCAAAAGGGTGCGCCCCTCATCGGTCAGCGCCAACCCCCGGCCCCGGCGTTCGAACAAAGTGACCCTCAGCTTGCTTTCCAGCCCTTTGATCTGTTGGCTTACGGCCGATTGGGTCATCCCGATCTCGGCCCCGGCGGCGGTAAAGCTAAGGTGCCGCGCGGACGCCTCGAACGCACGAAACCAATTGAGCGGGGGAAGGGGGGTGCGCATCACAAAAGCCAGCCATAAGTGCAACTAATGCATTTTCCCCAAATTGTTTCGTTTGCAAAGCTGCTTTGTGTCTTTGACACTTCGATCCAAAGGGGGAGGGGTGCATGCAGCCTGACATACGCAAGATCGTGACCTACTGCGAGGAGACGTTGGTGGAAGGCTTCAAGCCCGCCGCCCAACCTTGGCGCGTGTTCGCGGCCGCAGCTGTAGTGCGCAACCCTTGGGCCGGGAGGTATGTCGAGGATCTGACCCCCGAGATCCAAGCCTACGGCCCGGTGTTGGGTGCGCTTTTGACCGAGAAGATGTTGTCGCTCGCCGGTGGCGCCGACGCGATCGAGGCTTACGGAAAGGCTGCGGTCGTGGGGCTGGATGGCGAGATCGAACATGCCTCTGGCCTGATCCACACCTTGCGTTTTGGCAACACCTACCGCGAGGCGTTGGGCGCGAAATCCTATCTGTCGTTTTCCAATACACGTGGGCCCGCGAATGCACCCATCGTGGTGCCGATGATGGATCTGCACGACGCGGGAAGACGGTCCCACTACCTCACAGTGCAGTTTTCCATTCCTGATGCCCCGCGCGCCGATGAGGTTGCCGTGGTGCTGGCGGGGGCGAGCGCGGGCCGCCCCCACCATCGCATCGGCGACCGCTACCAAGACCTTAAGGATCTGGGCCATGATGTGGACAACCCGGCCTCGGTCTGACCTCCATGGCCTTGCGGCGCTGCGCGCAGGGGATGGCCCACGGGTCGTGTTGTTGCATGGGGTGGGCCTGCGGGCCGAGGCATGGGCGCCGATCATCGATGGCCTGTCCGGGCAGTTTTCAGTGATCGCACCCGATATGCCAGGCCACGGGCAAAGCCCACGCCGCGACGGGATGCAGCGGGTGGCCGACTATGCCGCGGCACTTGCGCCTTTGCTAGGCGAGCCTGCCCATGTGGTCGGGCATTCCATGGGGGCGATGATCGCTTTGCACTTGGCCGCGACCCAGGGGGCTTTTGTACGCTCAGTCACCGCCTTCAATGCGGTGTTCGAGCGTTCAGCCCAAGCGCAACACGCGGTTCAAGCACGCGCTGACAGTCTGGATGGTGAGACCTCGCCAGACCCGACCCCCACCCTGGCGCGGTGGTTCGGAGATCACCGCTCGCCCGAGCAGGCGGCCTGTGCCACTTGGCTGTCCGAGGTGGATCCAAGAGGCTATCGTCAAGCCTACTGCGCGTTTGCCTATGATCCCGGCCCAAGCCGTGCAGAATTGGCCCAGATCACCTGTCCCGCGCATTTTGTCACCGGCGGGTTGGAGCCGAACTCCACCCCCGTGATGTCACACGCCATGGCCGCCCTGTGCCCTCAGGGCCGGGCACAGATTGTGGCGGACGCAGCTCACATGCTGCCCATGACCCACCCGACCGAGGCCCTTCGGGGGCTCGCCCTTCATGCCACCACGCACCCTTGCCCATTGTAAGATTGGACGAAGATGGACTTCTCTCTCTTTGCTCATATGGAGCGTTTGACCCCGGAAGACCCGCAGGAGGAACTGTACCAGGACTTCCTGAAACTCTGCACCTTGGCCGATGAGGGGGGGATGCGTGCCCTTTGGACGGGCGAACATCATGGGATGGAGTTTACGATTGCCCCGAACCCGTTCCTGACCCTGGTGGATGTCGCACGCCAAACCAAGCACTTGCGCTTGGGCACTGGAACCATCGTTGCGCCCTTTTGGCACCCGATCAAGCTGGCGGGCGAGGCCGCCTCGGCCGACCTGATCACCGGCGGGCGTATCGAGCTGGGCATCGCGCGCGGGGCCTATAGTTACGAGTATGAACGGATCGTGCCGGGCATGGACGCATGGGAAGCCGGGCAACGCATGCGCGAAACCACGCCCCTGTTGCGCGCGCTTTGGTCGGGTGACTGTGCCCACCAGGGCGAATATTTTTCGTTTCCCTCCACGACTTCTGCCCCCAAGCCTGCGCAGGAAGGGGGGCCGCCCATTTGGATCGCCGCGCGCGATCCGAACAGCCACGAATTTGGTGTGCATGGCGGATACAATATCCAAGTCACCCCGCTGTGGCAGGGCTTAGGCGAGATCGAAACCCTGATGGGTCGCTTCAACGACGCCTGCGCCACCCATACGGGCCCGAGGCCGAAAATCATGCTCCTCCACCACACCTATGTGGGGGAGGATGCGCAAGACGTGGAGCGCGCGGCGGATGAGCTTTCGCGCTTCTACTGCTATTTCGGCGCGTGGTTTCAAAACAAACGCCCGGTCCAACAGGGGGTGATTCAGACCCTCAGCCCTGAGGAATTGGAGGCCAACGCCCTGATGTCGCCCGCCAATATGGCGCGGGATTTGACAATTGGCACGGCGCGCGACGTTATTGACCGGATCAAGCGCTACGAGGATCTGGTCTATGACGAATATTCTTTCTGGATCGACAGCGGGATGAGCGCGGAGCGCAAGCGCGCCTCGCTGTGCCGGTTCATCGACGACGTCATGCCAGCCTTTGCGTGAGGACCAGATGAGCGCCTTGCCCCACTACCGGATGTTCATCGACGGTGCTTGGACCGACGGGTCCGACGGCCAGACCATGGCCACGCAAAACCCCGCTGATGGGACCGACTGGGCGCGCTTTGCCTGTGCCTCAGCCGCCGATGTAGACCGGGCCGTGGCCGCCGCGCGCCGCGCGTTGGAGGACCCTGCCTGGCGGGACATGACCCAAACCGCCCGGGGAAAACTGCTGTACCGGCTGGCGGATCTTGTGTCTGAGCATGCGCAAGCCTTAGGCCGGGTCGAGACGGTGGACAGCGGCAAGCTGTTGGCCGAGACCTCGGCGCAAACCGGCTATGTTGCCGACTACTATCGCTATTATGCGGGCCTTGCGGACAAACTGGAAGGGGCGGTCCTGCCCATCGACAAGCCGGACATGCATGTCTTTACCCGCCGCGCCCCGATCGGTGTGGTGGCGGCAGTGGTCCCTTGGAATGCTCAGATGTTTCTGACCGCGACCAAGCTGGGCCCGGCCCTTGCGGCGGGGTGCACGGTGGTGCTCAAGGCCTCTGAGGTCGCGCCGACCCCCTTGCTGGATTTTGCCAAACTGATCGAGATGGCAGGGTTTCCGCCAGGCGTTGTCTCTGTGATCACGGGGGACGCGGAAAACTGCGCGGTGCCATTGACCCGCCATTCCGAGGTGGACCGCATCGCGTTCACAGGCGGGCCCGAGACTGCCCGCCATGTGGTTCGCAACTCGGCCGAGAACTTTGCGGTCACCACGCTTGAGCTGGGCGGAAAATCCCCCATTCTGGTCTTTGACGATGCGGATTTGGATGGCGCGGTGAATGGCCTGATCGCGGGCAATTTCGGGGCCTCTGGACAAAGCTGCGTTGCAGGCTCGCGTGGGTTGGTGCAGCGCGGGGTGTTCGATGAGGTTTTGGCGCGCCTCAAGGCCCGCACCGCCGAAATCGTCGTCGGCGATCCTTTGGACCCGGCCACCCATGTGGGGCCGCTGTGCACCCAAGCGCAGATTGCCCGTATCGGCGATGTGCTGGCCAAAGCCCAAGCCCAAGGGGCCGAGATCCATGCCGGCGGCGCACCGCTGGAGCGGCCCGGCAACTTCATGCCGCCCACCCTTGTCACCTGCACGGATCCCCAGACCGAAACGCTGCAGACCGAGATGTTCGGCCCGGTGATGTCGCTGATGCCCTTCGAGAGCGAGGAAGAGGCGCTGACGCTTGCCAACGGTTCTCGCTTTGGTTTGGGCTCTGGCGTATTCACGCAAAACGTCTCGCGCGCCCATCGGGTCAGCGGGCGGTTGAAGGCAGGCATTTGTTGGGTCAACACCTACCGAGCCATTTCGCCCATCGCGCCCTTTGGCGGCTTTAATCAATCGGGCTATGGTCGCGAGGCTGGGCTGGAGGCGATCCTTGATTACACCCGCACGAAAACCACCTGGATCAACACCTCTGACACGCCCATGGCCAACCCGTTCGTGATGCGCTAGGGCGCGAAACGCTCGCGCAGCAGGTTTTTTTGGACTTTGCCCATGGCGTTGCGCGGCAGCGCATCGATCCTGTGATACGCCCGGGGATGTTTGAAGCGTGCAAGCTTGGTTTTGACGGCCTCGGCCATGGCCTCCTCGTCCGGGCACGCGTCCTTTTCCAGCACGACTGCTGCAATGATCGCCTCGCCAAAATCGGCGTCAGGGATGCCGAAGACCGCCGTCTCTACCACACCATCCAGGTCGTTAAGGACATCTTCGACCTCCTTGGGATAGACGTTGTAGCCGCCGGTGATGATCAGGTCTTTGGCCCGACCGACAATGCTTAGATATCCATCAGCGCTGTATTGACCCAGATCGCCGGTGATGAAGAACCCGGTGTCGCGCAACTCGGCCGCGGTTTTGTCCGGCATCTCCCAATAGCCTTTGAAGACGTTCGGGCCGCGCACTTCGATCATGCCGACCTCGCCCTGGGGCAGTGCCTCCCCCGTCTCGGGGTCGGCCACGATCACCTCGACCCCTGGCAACGGTTGGCCCACGGTACCCGCCCGTCGCGCGCCCAGGTAGGGGTTCGAGGTGTTCATGTTGGTCTCGGTCATGCCATAGCGTTCAAGGATGTGATGGCCCGTGCGCGCGGTAAACGCCTCGTGCGTCTCCGCCAACAGGGGCGCGCTGCCCGAAACAAAGAGACGCATATTTCCAGTCACCTGCGCATCCAGGCGCGGGTCGCCCAATAGACGGGTGTAGAAGGTGGGCACCCCCATCATCATCGTGGCAGACGGCAGGGCCGCCAGGATCGCATCCAGGTCGAACGCGGGCATAAAGCGCACGCAAGCCCCCGCCAGAAGCGAGGTGTTGAGCGCGACGAACAGCCCATGGGTATGAAAGATCGGCAACGCATGGATCAGCGTGTCGTCTTGCGTGATCTGCCAAAGCTCCACCAGGCTTTGGGTGTTCGACAGCAGGTTCGCATGGCTTAGCATCGCCCCTTTGGAGCGTCCGGTGGTGCCCGAGGTGTAAAGCAGGGCCGCCAAATCGTCCGCCCCGCGCGGCACGGTCTCAAACCCTGTTGGCTGACTTGGAGTATGGGCTGTCAAACTGCCGGTGCCATCCGCTGCCAAGGTCAGCATTGTGGCCCCATGTTCGCGGGTCAGCGGGGCCAAGAGGTCGGCCTTGGCGGGATCACAGACGACGATCTTGGGACGCGCATCACCCATGAAATAGGCGACCTCCTCGCGCTGATAGGCGGTGTTGAGCGGCAGAAAAACCCCGCCTGCCTGCACGGTGGCCGCATAGAGGGTGACCATTTCGACGCTTTTGGCCGCTTGCACTAAAACCCTGTCGCCGGGTTGCAGGCCTGCGCCCACCAAAACATGGGCCAGTTGGGCCGCACGCTCTAAAAACTGGGCAAAGCTTAGGTCAGGCCCTTCGTCGCGGCGCAGGAAACAGTCCGTGTTCTCGCCATGGGGGGCAAGGAGGTGGTCGAAAAGGTGGTTGGACATCGTGCCCGCCTCTTGGAAGTGTTTTTGTCGTTACACGCGAAAGTTGGGGCTTTTGGCCACCTCGCCGTCGCGCACGAATTTGATGTGGTTTTGTTCGATGACGGCAAGGTCGTATTGATAGTTCACCATTGTCCCTAAGGATTGCGCCATCCCGTTCTTAGACATATCCGCCGCACCATGCACCGCATAAATCTGCGCACCATTTCCCAAATGAAACCGGGCCACCGGATCGAAGGGCGCCCCATCGCTGCGTTTGGCGTTCAGCAGATAGTCGGCGGCGACCATGCGCACCGTGTCGGGATCGGCTTTGCCCTTCAAAAGGTCCGCAGCGTCCGGTCCGCTATGGGTGTCGCGCAGCCACGCGGTCAGTTTTGGGATGGGCGACAGCGTCACAAACGTATCAAGGCCCGGAAGCTCTTGGCGCAACTCCGCCACCACCTGTTTGATCAGAAGGTTTCCAAACGAGATACTGCCGAGCCCGGCCTGACAGTTGGAGATCGAGTAGAACACCGCCACCTTGGTGTCTTTCAACACGCGCTGCTCTCGCGTGTCCGACAGCACGCGCTGGATGGAGCTTGGAACCGTCTCCGTCAACGCAACTTCGACGAAAATCAGTGGCTCGTCTGGCATGCTGGGGTGAAAAAATGCAAAGCAGCGCCGGTCTTGAGGATAAAGCCTGCGGCGCAGATCGTCCCAATCCTGGATCGCGTGGACCGCCTCGTAGGCCACGATCTTTTCTAGAATGCTGGCCGGTGTGTCCCAGTTGATTTGGCGCAGGATCAGAAAGCCACGGTTGAACCAACTGCGCAGAAGGTGGCGAAAATCCTGGTCCGTGCGCCCCAAATCCGGAAGGTCTTTGACCGCGCGCAGAAGATCCGCGCGCATCTTGACCAGCGCGTGGGTCGCACCGGGGGGCTGGTTCAACCGACGCAAAAGTTCCTGGCGTCGCGGCTCGGCGGCAATGACCATGGTGCGGTAATCGGGCACCGCTTGGCTGGTTTTGAACGCTTTGATCGCCCCATCCAGGGCGTCAAAATCAATTTCCAACCCCTCGTTGAGAAACGCGAAAAAGGCGCGCTTGCCTTCGGCGTCGAGGGCGGCATACCGGTCGAGGATGGCTTGGGCGAGGGTTATTCCGGCAATCTCTCCCTCGGTGTCGAGCAGCGCATAACACATCTCTTGGATCGAGCGGTCATCATGGGCAGACGATGCCGACCTGCTGCGCTCCAGCACAGAGGTGAGCAAATCGCCCAGAAAGCTCCACTGTGACATGGGCGCGCTAGTCCAGCACGATGGATTGAGCGGACAACCCGATAGAGAGGGACAAAGAGCCTTCGTTGATCAGCCAGCGGCGCAGAACATAGCGCCGCGCACCGTTTTGGTGCATTGGGTCGCCATCGGCCAGGGCGCGCGCGTCCTCTAACGACGCGGCGCGGTAGATGATCAGGCCCATGCCCTCCATCAACGCGCCGGTTTCGTCCGAGACAGGACCGGCCAAGAACAGCGCACCGCGCGCCTCCAACTCTGCCTGATAGGCCAGATGGGCGCCCAGGTTTTCCTTGACCTGATCGGGCGATCCAGCGGGGGTGGAGTGCACCATGAAAAGCTCAAACGCTAGGGCCCCACGGGATTTGGCCGTTGCTTTGTAGTCGTCCCACGCGGGCATGGGCCCTCCTAAAAATATCGATTTTATTTAGCTCCCAATTGTTTTATCGTCGAAAAAAGAGTCGATCAACCGGGAGTTTCAGATGCGTTATCTCGTGGGCAGCATTGGGGCCACCCAATGCGTCTTTTCTGTGAACGGGGACCAGGCCACCAATTTGACGGAACTGGTGCCCGAGATCGGCACGGATCTGTCGGCCCTCGCCGCGTCTGACGCGCTGCAAGCCAAAGCGCGGGACGCGCAGGGGCCCAGTGTTGCGCTTGCGGACATCACGCCTGCACTGCCCGTTGCCGCACCCAGCAAGTTCATCTGCCTGGGCCTGAACTACGTAGAGCATATCAAAGAAGGCGGCTACGACATCCCGGATTACCCCGCCTTGTTCATGCGTGGCCCCAATTCTTTGATGGCTGCCGGCGCGCCCATGGTGCGGCCGGCCTGCTCGGAAAAGCTGGACTACGAGGCCGAGCTGTTGATCGTCATCGGCAAAGGTGGCAAGCACATCTCGGAAGAGGATGCGCTGTCCCATGTCTTTGGATACACCGTGTTCAACGATGGCTCTGTGCGGGATTACCAGCGCAAAACCCACCAATGGACCCCTGGCAAAAACTTCGACAACACCGGCGCAATCGGCCCGGTGGTGGTGACACCTGACGAGGTTCCGGAAGGCGCCAAAGGGTTGAAGATCGAAAGCCGTGTGGGCGATGAGATCCTGCAATCCTCCAACACATCCAACATGATTTGGTCAGCGGCAAAGACCATCGCGATTGTCTCGGAATTCGCCACGCTGGTGCCGGGTGACTACCTGGCGCTGGGCACACCGCCCGGGGTGGGGCATGCCAAAAAGCCCAATCCGCGCTGGCTGCGCCCTGGCGAGACGGTTGAGATCGAGATCGAAGGCATCGGCATTTGCGCAAGCCCCATCGTGGACGAGGCGGACATGCCCACGGGCATGGCAGCACAGTGACGGCGGACGGCGCATCCCAAAGCCGCGAGGCGGCCCAGGCCGCGGTGCGCGGCTTGCGCGCGCGCGTGGGCCAGCTGGATGAGGGAGCGATTGATCTGATCCTGCGCGACGCGCGGTCCCATTATGCCTGGACGGACCGTCCCGTGAGCGACGAGATGCTGCGCACCCTCTACGAGATCACGATCCAAGGGCCGACCAGCATGAACACATGCCCCGCGCGGTTCGTGTTCATCACGTCTGAGGCGGGCAAGGATCGTCTGGCCAAGTCGTTGAAGCCAGCCAATGTGGCCAAGATGATGGGCGCACCGGTGACGGCAATCATCGCGCATGATCTGGAATTCTGGAAAGAGCTGCCCTTTACCTTCCCGCACGAAGACCGGCGGCATTTCTTTGAAGGCAAGGACCGGCATATCGCCGACACGGCCTTTCGCAACGGTACGCTGCAAGGCGCATATTTCATGATAGCAGCCCGGGCCATGGGGTTGGATGTCGGCGCGATGTCTGGCTTCTCGAACGCCGCCGTTGATGAAGAGTTTTTTGCGCAATCGTGCTGGAAGTCCAACTTTTTGTGCAATCTGGGCTATGCGGATGAAACCGCGCTCTTTGCCAAACTGCCGAGGTTTGCGTTTGACGAGGTGTGCGAGATCCTATGAGCAGCACCCCGAAAGCCACCGTTCGTTTGCGCGTTGCCGCTGCATGCCCCAGCCATTCGCGCGCAAATGTGACGGTGCGCGATCTCAGCTTTGCCATTGATGAGCCGACAGAGCGCGGGGGCAGCAACGCAGGCCCCACGCCAACCGACACGGCGCTCGCGGCCCTTGCGGGATGCACCAATGTAATCGGCCATAAATGCGCTGCCAAACAGGGGGTGGAGTTGGGCCATCTCGACATCGCCATCGAGGCAGAGTTCGACCGCCGTGGCGTGACCTTGAGCGCAGAGGTGGAGGTGCCGTTCGTGCGCGTTCAGCAAACCGTGACGGCCCATGGCGCGGCCAGTGCCGAGCAATTGGACCACGTGGCCCAAGAGGTCGAGAAGTTTTGTCCGCTCTCCAAGCTCTTTCGGGGCGCGGGCACGAACCTAAAAACAACATGGGCGAAAGCCTGATCTTAACGACAGAAATGGGAGGACTATCATGATTGGACAACTCACACGCCGCACGCTGATGGCAGCGATGCTCGCGGGCACCTGTGTGCTGCCGGCGCACGCGACCGAAACGATCAAGGCGGTCGTTATCGACGGCTATCCGGCGCGCGCGCTTTGGGTCAAAGAGTTCACAAACTTCTTCATCCCCGAGGTTGATAAGCGCCTGGCGGAGACCGGCAACTTCAAAATGGAGTGGCAGGAAAGCTATGGCGGCACCATCGTCAAACCCAAGGGCGTGCTGGAAGGCGTAAAGCTGGGCTTGGGCGATATCGGCATCGTGACCACCATCTTCCACAACTCGAAATTGCCCAGCCAAGCCATCTCTGCCGCGACACCTTTTGTGGCGGCCGATGCCCGCGCCGTGGCGAAAGCCGTGGATGAGATTGCCAAGGAATTCCCCGCCATGCAGGCGGAGTTTGACAAGCAAAACCAGGTCTATCTGGCCACCGGCGTTGTGCTGGACACGTATCAGGTGTTCTCTCGCAGCCCCGTCAACACCCTGTCGGATCTGGAAGGATCCAAGGTTGCAGGGGCTGGTATGAACCTGCGTTACCTTGAGGGGATCGAGGGGGCAGCCGGTGTCCGCGGGGGCCTTACGGACTTCTACAACATGGTCCAAACCGGGCTGGTGGATCACGCGATGCTGTGGCCCGAGGCGGCCAAGACCTTCAAGATCGCCGAAGTGGCCCCCTATATGCTGCGCGCTGATCTGGGCGCTGTGAATTCCAAGACCATCACGGTCAACAAAAGCTACTGGAACAAACTGCCCGACGAGGTCAAAGAGGTGCTGCAAGACGTGGCTGTGGCCTACCGCGACCATGTGGCCGGTATCGCCATGGACCGCGCACAAGCCAGCCGTGACGCCTATGTCGAGGCCGGGGGCACGATTGTCGAACTTGACCCGGCCGAGCGTGCCGCTTGGGCCACAAGCATGCCCAACATCGCCGCTGAGTGGGCCAAAGGTCTCGACGCCGCAGGACAGCCCGGCACCGAGATGCTGAACGCCTATATGGGCAAGCTGCGCGATGCGGGCTTCTCGCCAGTGCGCGATTGGGCCGCTGAGGTCGCCACCAACTAGGCGGCGGCTGATGGGTCAAGCCTTTGCAAAACTCGCCAGTGGCGTGGCTATGGCCGCCAACGCCGCTGGCACCTTTGTGGTGATCGCCCTGATTGCGGTGGTCAATTATGACATCATCGCCCGCGGTCTGTTCAACAAGCCGTTTTTGGGCGCTGTCGAAGTTGTACAATTCTCCATGGTTCTGATCGTCTTTCTGCAACTGCCCGATGTGATCCGGGTGGGGCGTTTGACCCGCTCGGACGGGTTTCTCAACCTCATGCGCGTTCGTCGCCCAACCTTGGGAACCTGGCTAAGCCGTGGGATCGACGGTATCAGCGCGCTGTTCATGGTTTTGGTCGCTGTGGCCATCTGGCCTGAGTTTGTCGAGATGTGGGAAACCAAGGATTTCTTTGGCGTCCCCGGCGTGTTCACGGCCCCTTGGTGGCCGGTCAAGTTGACGATCTTTCTCAGCGCGTGCCTGTGCACGGTGCATTTTGTCTTGCACGCCCTGACCCAAAGCGCGCCGACCAGCGCTGCCCTGGACAGCGGGTCATGACCCCGGTCGAGATCGGTCTGGCCTCGATCGTTGCGATCATCGTGCTGATCTATCTGGGGGTCTACATTCCTATAGCCCTTGGCTTGGTCAGCTTTCTGGCGATCTGGTTCATGCGGGACAGTTTCGATCTGTCCTTTGCGCTTCTTAAAATCGCCATTGGCGACAGCGCGATGGAATACACTTTCGCCACCATCCCGCTCTTTACCTTTATGGGGTTGATCGTCTCGAAGGCGGGGCTGGGGGCGGACATCTACACGGTGATGAACCAGGGCTGCCGGCGCATCACGGGCGGGATCGGCATGGCGACTGTGGGGGCCAATGCGGTCTTTGCGGCCGTCACCGGCTCGTCCATCGCATCCGCATCCGTGTTCTCAAAAATGTCGGTGCCCGAGATGCTGCGCCACAATTACAATCCGCGCTTTGCCGTGGGTGTGGTCGCGGGCTCGTCAGTGTTGGGCATGATCATCCCCCCTTCGGCCATGCTGATCATCTACTCCTTTGTGGCCGAGCAATCGGTGGGAGAGATGTTCCTTGCAGGCGTGGTGCCGGGCATCTTGCTGGCCATCGCCTATGTGGCTGCGATCTGGTTCATGGGCCGCTTCACACCTGGGTTTGTGGGAGGTGCGAAAATAGAAGACAGCGATCTGATGAGCTGGTCCGAGATCGCGCTTAAAACCCTGCCCATCCTGGGCCTGATCGTGGTTGTTTTGGGGGGGATCTATACCGGCTGGACCACCCCGGTGGAGGCCGGGGCCGCCGGGTCGCTTTTGGGCATCGTTATCGCGGCTCTGCGGCGCCGGATTACCCTGACCAGTTTTTGGGAGACGGTGATCGAAACCGGGCACATCACGGCCGCGATCCTGTTTCTGATCACCGCGGCCTCGATGTATGCGCGCATGCTTGGCATCGCAGGGCTGCCCAATGAACTGCAGGCGATCCTAGCGGGCAACGATCTGGATTTCTTTTGGATCATGTTCCTGCTGGTGGTGCTGATGCTGTTTTTGGGCACGATCCTGGACACCGCCTCGATTATACTGATCGTGGTTCCCCTCTTCCTGCCCTTGATCGACAGCATGGGGCTTAGCCTGGTGTGGTTCGGCATCGTGGCGGTGGTGGCCGCCGAGATCGGCCTGCTGACACCGCCCCTGGGGCTGAGTTGTTTTGTCGATCAAGGCAACCCTGGATGATGACCGGATCAAACTAAAGGACGTGTTCTTGGGTGCGTTGCCTTTTGCCTTTGTCATGCTTTTGGTGTTGATCCTGTTGATCCGGTTCCCGGCCCTTAGCCTTGCCATACTAGGATAGCGGAGGACACTTATGCGCAACGTCTCCAAAGACACCATCACCGACGCGTTCGAAGGGTATTTCGCCCCCCAAACCGACCCGCGCTTTCGCGAGGTTATGCTGTCGCTGGCCAAGCACCTGCATGCCTTTGCCAAAGATGTTAACTTGACCCACGAGGAATGGGATCGCGGCATTCAGTTTTTGGAAAAAACGGCCCAGTTTACGTCGAAGGAGCGGCATGAGTTTGTGCTGTTGTCCGACCTTTTTGGCCTGTCCTCGCTGGTGGACATGATCAACAAGGTCGATGGGGGGACCAGCTCGTCGGTGCTGGGGCCGTTCCATGTTTCAGGCTCGCCCACCATACCGTTCGGCTATGACCTGAAACGGCACTACCCAGGCCCGGTGCTGATGGCCACAGGCGTGGTGCGCAGCATGGATGGCACGCCGATTGAAGGGGCCGAACTGGACATCTGGCAAACAGCGCCCAATGGCCTTTATTCCAGCCAAGACCCAGAGCAAGACACCTATTCCTTCCATGGTATCCAGTACACGGACGCGCAGGGACGCTATGGGTTCACAACCGTAAAACCTGTCAGTTACGAGGTGCCGACCGACGGCACAGGGGGGGATTTTCTGCGGGCTGCCGGTCGCCACGCTTGGCGCCCGTCCCACCTGCATTTCATCGCCAAGGCCCCGGGCCACCGCACCTTGGTCAGCGAAGTGTTCGCCGATGACGACCCCTATTTGGACGAGGACGCGGTTTTCGGTGTTCGCCATGATCTGCTGATGAAATATGACGAAATGCCCGCGGGCACCTTCCCTTCCGAAGGGTATGCTCTGTCCGGCCAAGTAGAGGGGCCCTGGCTGAAGGTAGAGTTTGATTTGACCTTGGTGCCGAACAGCGACAGCGCGGACGTTTAGGACAACTGACCTTCGTCGATCAGCCCGGCCAAGAACTGCCCTGTCATGCGGTAATGCTGCAGCAGCCGCGCGCTTGCCATATCCGCATCCCGGGCAATGGCGGCATCTAGAATGCCCTTATGCTCCTGCCCGACATCCCGGCGCTGATAGTCCAGCGCATTGCCCGCCAGAAAGCGATAGCGGATGTTCAGATCGTAGAGCTGCGAGCAAAATTTCAGCAAAATCGGTGATTTGGCGCTCTGCAATAGCGTCATGTGAAACTCTTTGTGCAGCGCTTCAAAGGCGGATGCCTTGGTGGATTGCGCGCGGCTCATCCGGTGATGGGCCAGCACCACCACCTCTTCCCAGGCGGTGTCAGCACGCGCAATGCTTTCGCGAAGCGCCAGGTCTTCCAGCGTACAGCGTAAGCGCAGGATCTCTTCGAAATTTTGGGCGCTGACCGCAGCGGTGCGAAAGCCACGCTGATCCAACCGTTCCACCAGATTGTCCGAGGTTAGCAAG
Source organism: Pseudomonadota bacterium (assembly GCA_039821665.1). GTDB lineage: Bacteria > Pseudomonadota > Alphaproteobacteria > Rhodobacterales > Rhodobacteraceae > CANLSM01. The sequence goes on along the minus strand of JBCBNR010000023.1, from coordinate 554 downwards.
CTCAGCGCCTCGCGGATCGGCGATGCGCCCGTATCCAGCCGGGCGCGCAGGGTTTCGATCTTAAGCTTCTCACCGGGCTTCAACGCACCCGTGACAATCATGCGGCGTAGGGCAACATAGGCGCGTTGGGTAGCGGACCCTTCGACAATCTCCATCTCAGCGGCTACGAAATTCATGCCAATTACCCTTCCTTGATCCAAGGACAGCCCGCATGGTGCGCGTGCATCTGTGCCGGATCTCTCGATTTATATAGCATCTAAATCTAAAAATCGATTTTCACTGTGGTCCAGGCTCGTTTGACTGCGGTTTTCCCTGCGAACGTTGCGACCACAATACGCCTGCTACCAAGACCAGCGCTGCAATGGTTACCGCGAGGATGATCCAGAACAGGGCAGAGGCCAGGCCACTGGTGGACTGTGCAGCCATGGTTGTGGTCAGCAGACCAAAGATCAGCCCCGCCAGTGCAAGCCAGGTTGCCCCTTTGGAGCCGGATCTGACGCCCATCCCTAAAATCACCCAAAGCACGATCGCGGTCACCATCTGCAGGGTCATGT
>JBCBNR010000022.1:0-15953 GCA_039821665.1 Pseudomonadota bacterium | reverse complement strand
ACGCGGGATCGATGGCGTCTGCAAGCTCCGGCACGACCGGCTCGGGAGCAGCAGCTCCCGCATCGCGCTTGCGCACCATCACCCAGCGCACATAACTTAATACTGGCGTGCCCGCGCTGAGGCCCGTAGTGCGCACCCAAACAATTCCGGTTTTGCCGTTGGAGTTTTCTTTCAGCCCGATCACCTCGGACACGGCCTCCAACGTCTCGCCTGGGTAGACCGGGCGCAAAAACCGCGCCTCGGCATAGCCCAGGTTGGCCACCGCGTTAAGCGAGATGTCAGGCACGGTTTTGCCAAACACCACGTGAAAGGTGATCAAATCTTCCAGCGGACTGGCGGGCAGACCACAGGCTTGCGCGAACGCGTCCGACGATTGCAGCGCGTGACGGGCCGGGTAAAGCGCCTGATACACAGCGCGGTCGCCGTCGGTGACCGTGCGCGGCGTGGCATGCTCCAGCCGTTGGCCCAGGCTGTAATCTTCGAAAAACCGTCCAGGGTTGGTTTTGCTCATCGGATCCTATCCAGGGAAAGGCCAGGGGCCGAGCCAGGCGTGCAGACCGCCAATGACACCATAAAGCACCAGAGTGATGGCCAGCAGGCGCAAATCCCCCGCCACAGGCCCGGGGTCTGGCCGGACCCATGCCCCCTCGCGCCTGTTTATCAGAACCATGTTGCCCACGGACCAAGCGGCCAACCCACCAAACAGGATCATCGAGGCCAGATCCCCGTTCACCAGAAGATGGGCAAGGCCCCAGACCAAAACGCCCATCAGCATCGGATGGCGCAACCAGGTGCGCGCGCGGCCCTTGGACTTGCCCATGCCCAACAGGGCAATCGCGCCGATCATGGCCAGATTGTTAAGATGCACGCCCCAGCTGGGCGGGGCGTAGACCGGCACAAAATCCGCCCATCGGTAGCCAAAGATCATCGCAAGAACCGAGATTACGATCACCACCGCGAACAGACCTTTGGAGGCATCGCCGATCTTGTCTTGCAGCAACGCGCGCTGGGTGGGCAGCAAACGCTTAAACGTGTGGGCCACAACCCACATCAATAACCCTAACGACAGCAGTGTCATGGCTTACCCCTTCGCTGACCAGCCTAGCCTGCGGCCAGTTTTGCGATTGCGTCCGCTTTCGCAAGGGTGTTGCGCGCCGTCTCGACATGTAAATTCTCGACAATGCGTCCATTGACCACCGCAACGCCATCGCCTGCCGCAGTTGCGGCCTCGAACGCCTCGATTTGGGTGCGCGCCAGGGCCACATCCTCTGCCGACGGGGCGAACACCTCGTTGGTGATGTCCAGTTGCGCGGGGTGGATCAGGGTTTTGCCATCAAACCCCAGCGCGCGGCCCTGAAAGCATTCGGCGCGCAGGCCCACGTCGTCCTTGAAGGCATTGTAAACCCCGTCCAAACAGATCAGACCGCTGGCACGGGCCGCCAGCAGACACATCGACAGGCTGGTCAACACCGGGGCCCGGTCAGGGGTGAACTGGGCCCCAAGCTCTTTGATCAGATCATTGGTGCCCAGCACGAACCCTTCCAAGCGCGGATGGGACTGGGCGATCTCTTGCACGTTGAGCATCGACAGCGGGGTTTCCATCATCGCCCAAATGCGGGTGCGTTCGGGCACCTCCGCCAGAGCGGAGGCCACCGCCTGTACATCCAAGGCCCGGTTCACCTTGGGTACCAGAATGCCGTCCGGGGCGGCGCGCCCTGCGGCGATCAAATCATCCTTGCCCCATTCGGTGTCGAGACCATTGATGCGGATCAGAACCTTGCGCAGCCCATAACTTTGCACCCGCTGGGGCGTGCACACCAGATCCCGCGCGCTGGTCTTCTCAGACGGGGCGACCGCATCCTCAAGGTCCAGGATCAGGGCATCCGCTGGCAAGGTCTGTGCCTTCTCCAGGGCGCGCAACTTAGAGCCGGGCATATACAAAACAGAGCGGTATGGGGCGGCTTGGGCCATCGAACACCTCGCGGGACGCAGTGGCCCCGCTGATGCCGTGTTGCGTCGCAGCATGTCAAGCCCCACGCAGCAATCTTGTGCAAACCTACCCATCTGGGGAAGAAAATTACGGGTGTTGCGCCAACTCCCGACCACCGGAGGGTCAGTTAACGGTCCGAAAACGAGTTTGGAGAAGTCTTTGCCCAGGAGAAACGCAGGCACCGCGCTTGGGAGAGCGCTTTAGCACAGCTCGCATTGCGCGCGCCGCACCGGTCAGATCTCGCGACCCTCCTTTCGCAACACATACCGGGAGCGCCCGGTCTTTCGGAGGGTAACTCGATGATTAAAGGCACTTTTTTGGCAGTTCTTGCACTGTCCGTGGTCACGCCAGCCGCATCATGGGCACAGCGCTCAGCCTGCGGCGAGCGCAGCTCGATCGTCGAGCGTTTGTCCAACAAGTACGGCGAATCGCGGCGCTCTATGGGTTTGAACCACAACAACGGCGTGGTGGAGGTGTTCGCCTCGGAAGAAACGGGGACCTGGACAATCCTGTTGACCATGCCCACCGGCCAGTCTTGCTTGATCGCCGCTGGTCAGAACTGGGAATCCCGCACCGAAGAGGTGGCTGGAAAGAAATCCGCGATCTGAACGCTTAGGTCAGGGCGTCAAAGATCAGTTTGACGCCCGTTGCGGTCAACAACACATAAGTGACCTGAAAAAACAGTTTTTCGGGCACCACTTTGTGGGCCCAAACGCCCAAAGCCACGCCCAGCAAACCCACAGGTACCAGGGTCAAGATCGCCAACCACAGCTGTGGCAGCATCAGACCCATGGCAAGATAAACCACCATTTTGCTGGCATTCACCGCCCAAAACACCATCACCGTGGTCGATTGGTAGGTCAGTTTATCCAAACCCACACGCAGCAAATACACCGCCGATGGCGGGCCGCCCGCATGGCTGACAAAGCTGGTAAAGCCTGTCATCGCACCCCAAAAGTACCCCTCGACCGGGGCCACTTCGCGCGTTGGCAGCACCAAAACCCCGCGGGAGAGCGCGATGCGGTAGGCCACAAAGCCCAAGGCCACTGCCCCGATCAAAAGGCGCACCACATCCGCTGAGACCACAGCAAAGAGCACAGCGCCCGCCGCAATGCCCGGCAGCCCCCCCAGGATCAAACGCCTGCCGTGCTCCGGGCTCCACTTGCCCCAATAGGACCGCACAGCCGCCAGATCCATCACCATCAAAAGTGGCAGCATCATCGCCACCGCTTGCACCGGCTCTAGCGCCAAGGCCAACAGGGTAGAGCCTGCAAAGGCCGCACCGCCGCCGAATCCCCCCTTCGAGATCCCCGCGAACAGAACGGCCGGGGCGGCGATCAGATAAAAACTTACGTCAAGGTCCAAAACGCCTCCTTAAGCTTTCGTTCAGGCGCCATGTTGCACTGCCACAACGCAGGCCCCCGGCACCCTTGCAGGCGGGCCGGATTGTCGCTAGCCAAGGGGCGTTTGGACCTCATCAGGAGAGACCCCCCATGGCAAGAGCGAAGATTGCGCTGATCGGCGCGGGGCAAATTGGCGGCACATTGGCCCATCTTGCAGCCCTCAAGGAACTTGGCGATGTGGTGCTGTTCGACATCTCGGACGGCACACCCCAAGGCAAAGCCCTGGACATCGCAGAAAGCGCCCCCGTGGACGGGTTCGACGCCACGATGAAAGGCACGACCGACTATGCGGATATCGCAGGGGCGGATGTGTGCATTGTGACCGCAGGCGTTCCGCGCAAGCCAGGCATGAGCCGCGACGACCTTTTGGGCATCAACCTTAAGGTGATGAAAGCCGTGGGCGAGGGGATCCGCACCCATGCGCCCGATGCGTTTGTGATCTGCATCACCAACCCGCTAGACGCAATGGTCTGGGCCCTGCGCGAGTTTTCGGGCCTGCCGCGCGAAAAGGTCGTGGGGATGGCCGGTATTCTGGACAGCGCGCGCTTTCGCCATTTTCTGGCGGACGAGTTTGACGTCTCGGTCAAAGACGTAACCGCGTTTGTCCTGGGCGGCCATGGTGACACGATGGTGCCGCTGACCCGCTACTCCACCGTTGCAGGCATCCCCCTGCCCGATCTGGTGGACATGGGCTGGACCAGCCAGGAAAAGCTGGACGCGATTGTGCAGCGCACCCGCGATGGCGGGGCTGAAATTGTCGGACTGTTGGGCAACGGCTCGGCCTTCTATGCGCCCGCAGCCTCGGCCATCGAAATGGCGGAGGCTTATCTGAAGGACCAAAAGCGCGTGCTGCCGTGTGCTGCCTATGTGGACGGCCTTTACGGTCTGAAAGGCATGTATGTGGGCGTGCCCACCATCATCGGCGCAGGTGGCGTGGAGCGTGTCGTCGACATCAAGATGAACAAGGACGAAAAAGCCATGTTCGACAAATCTGTCGCCGCCGTTCAAGGCCTGGTGGAGGCCTGTAAGGGCATCGACGACAGCCTAAGCTGAATGTTCCCCGGCTTTACGGCCAATACCTACCCCCTGCCCAAGGGCGACGTTTTCGCCCGGGTCGGGGGGGCTGGACCCCCTGTCATTCTGCTGCACGGCTATCCACAAACCAGTGCCATGTGGCGGCATGTGGCCCCGGCGCTTGCACAGAACCATCAGGTGATCTGCCCGGACTTGCGCGGCTATGGCCGCTCGCACAAACCAGCTACCACCGCAGACCACGCCCCCTATTCAAAGCGCGCGATGTCGGGCGATGTGATCGCGCTGGCCGACCATCTTGGCCTGGGCGCGTTCGACCTGGTGGGCCATGACCGCGGTGGGCGCGTGGCCCATAGGTTGGCCGCGGATCACCCGGATCGGGTGCGCAGCCTAAGCGTGCTGGACATTGCCCCCACCCAACAGATGTATGCGGGCACGAACGAGGCCTTTGCACGGGCCTATTGGCATTGGTTTTTCCTGATCCGTCCCGCACCTGGACCCGAGCGGATGATCGCCACCGATCCAGATGCATTTTGGCGCGAGGCATGCGGGGCGCTGACCGGGCCCCTGTCCGTCTTTGACGGGGCGCTGGATGAGTATCTCAGCGCCTTTCGCGACCCTGCCTGCATCCACGGCGCGTGCGAGGATTACCGCGCCTCTGCCACGATTGACCTGGTCCATGACGAACAAGAGACGCGCAAACTGGCCTGTCCGGTGCGGGTCCTGTGGGGCGACAGGGGCGTGGTGGGGCGTGTGTTCGACCCTTTGGCCCTGTGGCGGGCCCGCGCCCAGGACGTGGACGGCCACAGCATCCCCACGGGTCACTTCATGGCAGAAGAAGCGCCAGAATTGGTGCGTGCGTTCTTGCGTGCGACACTGGCAGCAGCACCGCCAAACTAGCAAATATTTCGCTTATTTCACAGGGGGTTAAATGACTGCAACCGCCGATTGGACACTGATGGAACCTACCCACTCTTTGCCCCCAAAACACTCATCCCAATCGGCGATTGCAGCGGTGTGTGTGCCCTCTTCCTTCCACAGGGGCCGGGCGAAAACCGTGACAAAAATCACTGTTCACAGCTTTAGCTGATTCCGTGAAAAAATAAGGTAATGGGGGGTGCGACCCTCGCGCAGGGCTTTGGCCTCATAGCGGGTTCGGTGCCAATGGGGCCAGGGCGCGCGCCAGTCCTGGGGACCTTTGGCGGTCCAGCTAAACTGCGGGACGGTTTGGATGGCCTCTAAGGAATGGCGCACGTAATCCTCGATATCCGTGGCCAGTCGCAGGTCGGCCCCTGGGGCCAGGACCCGCGCCAGGGCTGCCAAGTTCTGCGCGCTCATGAACCGTCTGCGGTGATGGCGGGCCTTGGGCCAAGGATCGGGGTACAAAAGATAAGCCCGCGCGACCGAACCCTGAGGCAGGACATCGAGCAGATCGCGCGCATCACCTGGGTGCACGCGAATGTTGTCCAACCCAAGTTCGGCGATTTTGGGGACCAAGGTCGCCACCCCGTTCACAAAGGGCTCGCACCCCAGAAAATTGAGATGGGGGCATCTTTGCGCCTGGGCGAGCAAATGCTCGCCACCGCCAAACCCGATCTCCAGGTGCAAGGGCGCGTCGCGACCAAAGAGCGCTGTCAGATCCAAAGCCGCACGTTTGGGGTTCGAGGCCCAATCTACGCCCTTGGGCTGCAAGGCGCGCAAGGTCGTCTCTAGATGTTCCGCCTGGCCGGGGCGCAATTGCTTGCCATGGCGGCGGCCATAAAAATTGCGCCAGGGCGCGCCATCCTCGCGTTTGGGTGTGCTCATGGGCGCGCGCGATACCAGCCAAGGGCCATAAGCGCAATCAGCGCGCCCCAGATGGGCCAATCGCCAACCCGACGATACAGCGTGGGGGCAAGCGGCTGGGGCAACGGCGCATCGATATGGCCCGCCCGTCCCAACCCCAAGCTGTCGGTCACCCGACCCAAAGGGTCGATCATCGCACTGATGCCCGTGTTGGCCGCCCGGGCCACGGGCAGCCCCTGTTCGATGGCCCGGAACTGGGCAAGGGCCAGGTGTTGGTACGGGCCCGTCAGCTTTCCAAACCAGGCATCATTGGTCAGATGCAACATCCACTCGGCCCGGGGGGCTGCATTGATCTCTTCGGGGAAAATCGCCTCGTAACAGATCAGCGGAAGAAAGGGCGGAAGGCCCGCAGCCTCGACCACCTGCAAGCCGGTGCCCGGATCGAAGCCACGGATCCCCACGAACATATCGAGGCCAAGGCGGCGCAACAGCGGCTCGAACGGGAGGTATTCCCCAAACGGCACCAGGTGGGTTTTGTGATAAAGGCCCGAGGTCGCCCCGGCGGTGTCGAGCACCACCAGCGAATTGTGCAGCTTCTCGCCATCGAGCGCACGGGTGCCGTAAACCACCGGCGCGCCCGCAGCCTCGGCCATCGCCCGGTCAAGATCGGGGCGCTGTTGGTACAGAAACGGCACCGCCGTCTCGGGCCAGATCACCGCATCCACCTGCGGGTCGGCGCGGGTGGCGTCCATCTGGCGGGCAAAAAACACCGGCAACATATCGTTGCGCCATTTGAGATGTTGCTCCGCATTAGGTTGCACCAGACGCACCGTTAAATCGCGCATCTCAACCGACATTTGCAGGCGCACCAGGCCCAGAACCGCCGCTGTCACAAAAACCGCAGCCCCCAATCCCATCAGCCGGGGCGTGCGCGAGGCGGCAAGCGCCGACACACCCAAGGTCAGCAGCGTCAAACCATGGGGGCCGACAAACGCGCCCATCTGGGCCAGCGGCGTATCGATCCACATATGGCCAGGATGGGCCCAAGGAAAGCCGGTTAGCACAAAGGCGCGCAACGCCTCTGCCCCCGTCCAGGCGGCCACCAGAAACGCCGCACTGTGGCGTGCCAGCCCAAAGCCCAGCGCCCAAAACAGCGCAAGGCCGCCTGCCATGAGAAACAGCGCGAACGGCGCCATCCAGCCATGGCGGGCGGCGTCCACAAAGAACGGCTCTACAATCCAGAACAGGGCAATGGCGAAAAAGCCGGTGCCCGCCCACCACCCGTATGTTGCATGTTCGCGCCAGGTTTCCCTCGGGCGGTAGGCCACCAAAACGGCAAAGCCCACCAGCGCAAGCGGCCACAGACCGAATGGCGCTTGGCCCAGGGCCGCCAAGGCGCCTGCGCAAAACGGCAACCCGTGGCGGAGCCTACTCCGCCGCTTGGCTGTGGGCATTTTCTGCGGCCAGGCGCACCCGCAGGCGCTTGACCCGACGCGGATCCGCGTCGATCACCTCGAACTCATGACCCAGGGGGTGGCGCACCACCTCGCCGCGCACGGGCACTCGACCGGCCAGCACGAACACCAGACCCCCCAAAGTGTCCACATCCTCGTCCAGATCATCGGTCAGCATGCGCGCATTGGCAGCGACCTGAAACTCTTCCAACGGCGCGCGGGAATAGGCGAGGTAGCAGCCCGGCGCCTCCTCAGACCACAGATCCCCTTCATCCGCGTCATGCTCGTCGGCGATCTCGCCCACGATCTGTTCGACTATGTCTTCGAGGGTCACCAGGCCATCCACGCCGCCATATTCGTCAATCACCAGCGCCATGTGGCCGCGGGCCGATTGCATCTGCGCCAGCAGGACCCCCATTGGCATCGAGGGCGGGGCATAGATCAGCGGGCGGATCAGGTCCGTAAGGGCGAAATCCTGGGCCACAGGGCCAAACCCGTGCGCCAGGGCAACGTCCTTGAGGTGCACCAGACCCAAAGGATTGTCCAAGGTCTCGCGAAACACCGGCAGACGGGTAAGCGTGCTCTCCTTGAAGACCGCCACCAGTTCGTCCAAATCGGCCGTGTCCGGAACGGCGACAATGTCCGCGCGCGGAACGGCAACATCTTCGACCCGCATATCGCGCATGCGTCGGACGTTGACCAGCATCTCGCTGGCGCCCTCTTTGGCCGCGGCAATATCCTCGGCCGAGCCGAAACTGTCAGGGGTGTCCACGGGGCGGGGGCGTCGCCGGAAAATCCGGTCAAACAGGGTCATCCCGCCCTTGGGACTTGGGGCCTGCGGGTCGTCAGTGTCCGCAGGCGCATCAGTGCTTTCGCCCATCGATCCTTTTCCAATGCAACCGCGCGCAGCACGGTCTCAAGGCTTCAATATGGGTCGGGGACCCCCAGTCTGGCAAGGGCCGCGACCTCGATCCCCTCCATTACATGGGCATCTGCGTCGGTTTCATGGTCAAAACCGAGCAAATGGAGGGTGCCATGCACCAAAAGATGGAGGATATGGTGCGACAGCGAAAGGCCCTCGGTCTGGGCTTCGGCGGTCACCGTGTCGAACGCAAGCGCGATATCGCCCAACTCGCACCCCTGCGGCGGGGGGGGCAGGGCGCCGGGTTGGGCCGGTGCCAGATCGCCTGCGGGCCAGGACAGCACGTTTGTGGGGGTCGGTTTTGCGCGAAACTGCCCGTTGAGCGCGGCAATGCGCGCATCATCGCAGGCAAGCACGCTGATCTCGTACGCACCTGTCACATCCAGTTCGCGCAAAGTCGCTCGTGCCGCACGCTCTGCCAGGGTCTGAAGATCAACCGCATCCCATCTGGGATCGTCCACCAACAGCTCGACCAGGGCCGTGGGCTCAGCCGGGTTTGTCATCTTTGGCGGCGGCCTCATAGGCTTGGATGATCTTGGCGACCATGGGGTGGCGGACCACGTCCACAGCTTTGAAGGTGGTAATGCCGATGCCTTTGACGCCTGACAAGATCCGGCTTGCCTCGATCAAGCCCGAGGGCACACCGCGCGGTAGGTCCACCTGGGTGGCATCGCCTGTGATCGCCATGCGAGAGCCTTCGCCCAAGCGGGTGAGGAACATCTTCATTTGCATGGTCGTGGCGTTTTGCGCCTCGTCCAGCACCACGAATGCATTGGCCAGGGTGCGCCCCCGCATGAAGGCCAATGGCGCGATCTCGATCTGTTTTTCTTCGATCAAGCGGCCCACCTGCTTGCCGGGCAAAAAGTCGTTCAGCGCATCGTACAGCGGCTGCATATACGGATCGACCTTGTCCTTCATGTCGCCGGGCAGAAAGCCCAAACGTTCGCCCGCCTCCACCGCGGGGCGGCTGAGGATAATTTTGTCAACCTTGCCTTCGATGAACATCGAGACCGCGGCGGCCACGGCCAAATAGGTTTTGCCCGTGCCCGCCGGGCCAAGACCAAAGACCAGCTCGTGGGTGAACAGGCTTTGTACATAGGCTTTTTGGGCAGGTGTGCGCGGCTCCACCACTTTTTTGCGGGTGCGGATCTCTGTGCCGCCGCCGTCGAACATCTCCAGTTGGTTGGCGGGCTCTTCCGGCTCGGGCGGGGCGTGGAGCATGCGCAGCGCACCGTCCACATCGCCATGCTCCACCGGGCGGCCAGCCTCCAGCCGGGCATAGAGGGTTTCCAGCACCGATTGGGCATCTTTGCGCGCGGAGCTGTCACCCCAAAGGGCCAACTCGTTGCCGCGCCGGGTGATGGTCACGCCCAGGGCTGTTTCGATGCGGGTGAGATGGCTGTCCAACTCGCCGCACAGATCGATCAACAGACGGTTGTCTGGAAACGAAATCAGGCTTTCGTCGGGTGCGTCGTGCTGGGCGGTTTGCGCCAAGTGCTCTCCGTCAGGTTTGGCTTTCGTTGGGTCCATCGTGCCGCAGCGCGCGGCCCCTGCCAAGGGCGAACAGCGTTACACAGCCGTCATATCTTGCCCCGCCAGCGAATTGGCAGTGGAGGCAAGGATCTTCACGGGGACAATCTGACCGATTTGCGCGGGATTGGCCTGCAAATGCACCGCTTGCAGATAGGGCGAGCGCCCCACGAGCTGCCCGTCCTCGCGGCCGGGCTTTTCCAAAAGCACGGGCAAGGTCTTGCCCACTTGCGCGGCTTGGAAGGCGTGCTGCTGCTCGGTCAACACCGCTTGCAGGCGCGACAGGCGCTCGGCTTTGACGTCCTCATCCACCTCCGCCAACTCGGCCGCCGGCGTGCCGGGGCGGGCGGAATACTTGAACGAATAGGCCTGGGCATACCCCACCTGCCGCACCAGGTTTAGCGTGTCTTCGAAATCCTTCTCGGTCTCGCCGGGGAAGCCCACGATGAAGTCGCCCGACAGCGCTAAATCGGGCCGGGCGGCGCGGATCCGCTCGATCAGGCGGATATAGCCCGCGCCCGTATGCTTGCGGTTCATCGCTTTGAGGATCTTGTCCGACCCTGACTGCACCGGCAAATGCAGGTACGGCATCAGCTTCTCGACCTCGCCATGGGCCGCGATCAAATCGTCGCCCATGTCATTGGGGTGGGAGGTGGTAAAGCGGATGCGCTTGAGCCCATCGATCTCGGCCAGGGCGCGGATCAAGCGCGCCAATGTCCAACCATCACCGTGATAGGCGTTGACGTTCTGGCCCAGAAGCGTGATCTCGACCACGCCCCGCTCCACCAAGTCCTGCGCCTCTTCGAGCAGGCGCGCGGGCGGGCGAGACACCTCGGCCCCGCGGGTGTAGGGCACCACGCAAAAGGCGCAAAACTTGTCGCAGCCTTCCTGTACGGTCAAAAACGCCGCAGGCGCGCGGGCGGCCTTCGGGCCGCGGGCCCGGGGCAGATGGTCGAACTTGTCTTCCTGTGGGAAATCCGTGTCGAGCGCCCGCTCGCCACGCGCCAACGCCGCCTCCATCGCGGGCAGACGGTGATAGGCCTGGGGACCCACGACCAGATCGACCATGGGCTGGCGGCGCATGATCTCCTCCCCCTCCGCTTGGGCAACGCAGCCTGCGACGCCGATTTTCAGGTCGGGGTTAGCGGTTTTCAGGGGCTTCAGGCGGCCCAGTTCGGAGTAAACCTTCTCCGCCGCTTTTTCCCGAATGTGGCAGGTGTTGAGCAGAACCATATCGGCCTGGGCCTGGTCATCCGTCAGCGTGTAGCCCTGGCTTTCCAGCGCGCCGGCCATCCGCTCGCTGTCATAGACATTCATCTGACAGCCATAGGTCTTGATAAACAGCTTTTTGTGCGCGGTCATGGTGTCATCCCTGCACCGCGCCCATCGCGGCACGCCCGTGTATCCGGGCGCGCGCGCTGAGGCAAGCGTCAGACCTTTTTCTTACGGCCACCTTTGGGCGTCCGGCCAAGGCCGATCTTCTTGGCCAGTTCTTGGCGCTTTTTGGCATAGGACGGGGCCACCATCGGGTAGTCCGACGGCAAGCTCCACTTCGCCCGATAGTCATCTGGCGTCATGCCATACGCTGTCATCAAGTGACGACGCAGCATCTTCAGCTTCTTGCCGTCCTCCAAACAAATGATGTGATCATTTGTGATGGATTTCTTAATCGGCACCGCCGGCACGAGTTCTTCGACGGCATCTTGCGCCGGGGCCGCGAGATCTGTCAGCTTATCGTAAACGCTTTGAATCAAGCTGGGCACAGATTCCAGCGTGACAGAGTTGTTGGAGACGTGGGACGAGACAATCTCGGACGTCAGGGCCAACAACTCGGCCTTTTCGATGGTGTTTTCTTCTTGTTGGGTCATGTACAATCCACTTCAGGTCTGGCCGCAACACGCGGCATTGGGAGGACTGGTCTTTGCACAGTTGGTCGATGCAGCAACCACGCAACTGCGTGCCGCCAATAATCACCCCCCAATTTTTGCTGGTAAGCATCTATCACTTGATGTGCAATACTTATTTCTCCAATGTCGATCAGAACGTGTCCCCAATAAACGCAGCGGAAATGTTTAACAAAACCTCAAGCGCGAACTAATCTGATGTCCCCAACTGAGCGGCTTCGCGCCTATCTTAAAACCCATCCTAAGACAGCGCCGGTCGGCCTTGTCCTGGTCGAAGACTCTGACCTTCTACCTCAGGCCATTGAATACGCTCGTAAAATTGGGATAGGCGCTTTGGTTTTCCTGGATCGCAGGCCAGGGGCCACCGCCCCCAGTTCCGAAGGGTTGCACCTGCCCTGCGACGCGCCGACCACGCAGCATTTTGTAGAATCCGTGAACAGCCTATTGCCAATTTTGTCACAACGCTGGGTCGCCCTCACGTTTCAGTCTGAACGCGTGCTGTATCCATTTTGTGAAACGCGCACGATCAGCGATTTACTGACTTTTGTTGAAGAAGAGCGGCGGGACGCGGTCTATTCCACGCGCGTTGACCTCTACCCCACCTCACCGGAACTTGGCCTTGACTGGCATCAGGCGGGCTTTGATAGCGCAGGTTATTACAGCGAGCCTGTGTTCGAGGATGGCGAGATCCTAGAGCGTCAGACAGCGCTGTTTGGCGGACTGCGGTGGCGGATGGAGGAGCATATCCCCTGGACCGCCCGCCGCCTGGACCGGGCATGTCTGTTCAAGGCCATACCCGGGCGCACCGTGACCCCGGACCTGCAGCTGAGCGACCACGAGGGGCGCACCCGCGCCTGCCCCTGGCACCACAGCACCACTGCGGCGGTGCCAAGTTTTCGCACCGCACTTAGCCTCGCGCGCAACCCGGCAAGCGCACGCGCCGCCAAAGACCTTACCTGCCCCACAACTCTCGCCTTTGACGGCACGTCCCAACAGTTGATGGACTACGGCTTTATGGAACCGGGGCAATGGTTTTAGACCGCGCCTCTTAGGCCGCGTCCAAAAGCCCCCGTTGCTTCAGCAATGCCTCGACGCCGGGCATGCCCCCCCGGAACGCTGTGTATAGCGCGCGCGCATCTTGGCTGCCCCCTGCGGAATAGATATGGGTGGCCAGCCGGGCCGCAGTGTCAGGGTCGAAAACATCGCCCGACTCCTCGAATGCGGCAAAGGCATCCGCATCCATCACCTCGGACCACATGTAAGAATAATAGCCAGACGAATACCCATCGCCCGAGAAGACATGCTGAAAATGTGGGGTTGCATGGCGCATGGTGATCGCCCCTGGCATCCCGAGATCGGCCAAAATCTTGGCTTGGGCCGCCATGGGGTCACTGGGTGGGGCGCTTGCGTGAAACTCCAAATCCACCAGGGCCGAGGCGGTATACTCCACCGTCGCGAACCCCTGGTCGAAATTCTCCGCAGCCAGCAGGCGGTCGCGCAAATCATCGGGCATGGGCGCACCGCTTTGCGCATGCACCGCGAACTCCGACAGGATCTCTGGCGTGCCCAACCAATGCTCATAAAGCTGGCTCGGCAATTCCACGAAATCCCGCGCAACGGACGTGCCCGAAATGCTCTCATAGGTCACATCCGACATAAGGCTATGCAACGCATGGCCAAACTCGTGAAACAAGGTGCGCGCATCGTCATAGGTCAGCAATGCAGGCGCCCCCTCTGGCGGTTTGGCGAAATTGCACACGTTGACGGTGATCGGCCGCACCTCTCCATCCAGCTTGGACTGCGCCCGAAAGCGCGAGCACCACGCGCCCGAGCGCTTTGAGGACCGGGCGAAATAGTCGCCTATGAAGACACCGATATGGCGCGAGCCATGGGTGACCTCCCAGGCCCGCGCGTCCGGATGATAGAGCGGCACATCCAAGGGCGTGAAGCTCAACCCAAACAGGCGGGTGGCGCAGGCAAAGCTCGCCTCGATCATCCGGTCGAGCTGGAAATAGGGCTTCAATTCCGCCTCGTCCAAATCATGCTCGCGCTGTTGCAAAAGGCTGGCATAGCGACGCCAATCCCAGGGCTGCAACGTGTCGTTAATACCCTCCTCGGCCATCAGCGCGGTCAGCTTCTTGGCATCTCGCTGTGCCTGACTGCGCGCAGGCGCCCAGACGGTCATCAGCATCTCGCGCACAGCCTCGGGCGTGCCTGCCATCTCGGGCTCCAACTTGAACGCCGCAAAGCTGTCATAACCCAACAGCTGCGCGCGTTCATGGCGCAGGGACAAAATCTCGGTCACAATCGCGCGGTTGTCCGTATCGCCCCCATTGGTCCCCCGCGCGGTCCAGGCGCCAAAGGCCTGCGCGCGCAAATCCCGGCGCGGCGAGGATTGCAAAAACGGCACGATCAGCGAGCGTGAGAGCGTGATCACATGCCCCTCCAAGCCACGCTCTTGGGCCGCGGCCGCGGCCGCCGAGACCAGACTTTCAGGCAGCCCCTCCACCGCGTCCGCATCCAAGGCCATGGACCACGACCTCTCATCCGCCAGCACGTTTTGGGAAAACGCCGTGCCCAGGGTCGCAAGGCGGCCCAGGATCTCTTTCAGCCGCGCCCGCCCAGCCTCATCCAACAGCGCGCCGTTGCGCACAAAGCTGCGGCGGGTCAATTCCAAAACACGCGCCTGCTCGGCGCTCAATCCCAGGCTGTCGCGCGCGCTCCACAACGCTTCCACCCGCTCAAACAGGGCCGGGTTCATGGAAATCTCCGCATAGAACGCGGCCATTTTGGGCGAAAGATCCCGCTGTAATGCCTCCAACCCATCGGTTGTGTGGGCCCCGGTCAGGTTCCAAAACACGCCCCCTACCTTACTCAGCAGCGCATCGGCCCGTTCCAATGCCTCGATGGTGTTGGCAAAGCTCGGGGCCTCGGGATTTTGCGCGATGGTCGCAACCGCTGTGCGGGCCTCCTCAAAGGCCGCCTGAAAGGCCGGCGCGAAATCCGCCTCGTCAATCTGATCAAAGGGCGGCAGCCCGAACGGGGTCTCCCACGCGCTCAACAACGGGTTCATATCGGCTCTCCTCTCGCCACAGGCTGTGAGGTAAGAGCCAAGGGCGCCTGCGTCCAGTCCAAGGTCTCGACAGGGCGCGCGCGCCCCATCGATTTTCCACAAATACTCCGGGGTCCGGGGCAGCGCCCCGGGGTGTCCCGGTGGGCCCTACTCCACCGTAATGGTGATCACGTCCGAGACAACGGGCGGATCATGGGGAACATGCCCATGATCGCCGAGCACCAATTGCAGACTGTGCTGGCCTGCGGGCAGATCCAAGGTCACTTCCGTCTGACCACCGCCAAAGTGCCGGTGATTGTCGTCCGACGGGATCCCGAACACGTACTCATCCGCGCCATCCTCGCCTTCGCCCAAGGGCGGACGGTTGATCAACAGATGGTGGTGGCCGGTGTTCTCTTTCTCGGTGCCCGCAGGTGCCACACCCATGCCCGACAGGCCAAAGCGCACCGTCACTGGGCCCGAAACTGTCTCTCCCGCTTGCGGGCTGATGAAATAGAGTGTTGCGTCCTGAGGCGCGGGGGTGCCCTGCGCCAAGGCCATTTGCCCAGCCAGAACGGCGGCGGCCATTGCCAAATATTTCATGGTTTTTCTCCCTAAACTGTCTTCTATCCGCGAACTTGTCCCAATTCCGGGCTGCGGCAAGTCGGAATTCACCTTCACAGGGTCGTCTGATCGCATGCCCTTGGGGCATCATCTGGGGCAGTCTCGCCGCGATGCGAGTGTGACCTGCCAGGAGAGCCCGATGAAAACCCAAACCCGAGCCTTGATCGTCGGCGGCGGTGCCGTGGGGGCGGGCATTGCCTATCACCTGGCCAAGGCGGGCTGGGACACCATGTTGCTGGAACGCGTCGCGTTCCAGC
>JBCBNR010000021.1:0-16201 GCA_039821665.1 Pseudomonadota bacterium | reverse complement strand
CTTTGGCGTTGGGCCGGACACAAACTTGTGAACACGACCAAAGTTTGGCGATTGTTTGGAGAGGCGGACAAAACAGGGTTAAGGCCCGAAAATGCTTACGCAAGGACCCAAGGCACTGGGAAGATTGCGGATAATTTGCACAAAAGGGCGGGTGCTCTGAACGCGCAAGGGTGTTTGATGAGACGACCCGGTTCAGCCTCCGCTTGCCCTTGACCAGGGTCATTCCACCGGGGCTCGGCCAGGGTGGTTAACCCCGTTGCCAAGCGCACAAACTCTCCCGTTCTGCCCAGGCCAATGCCGAGAGAGGGGCGCTTGGCACAAAACAGATCACGCCTTACCTGACGCTGCGCATTGACGCCGCCTGCCAATTGCTGTTCGCTGCCGTCGATGGTTCTCAACTGCCCAAGGCAACTGAGATGAAAAGGGAACACGGTGCGGCGTAGCCAGTAGGCACCAAATCCGTGACTGCCCCCGCAACTGTAAGCGGCGAGCGACCCCGAAACGGGCCACTGGACGGATGCGTCCGGGAAGGCTCGGGGCAGCAAAGACCCGCAAGTCAGGAGACCTGCCATCACCGGTGCGCGCAGCAATCCGGGATCTCAACTCGATGCAGGCGGGGCGCCTGGTCAGGAGCATTTGATGGCAATGCGGTTTTCCCGCAGACAACATGGTTCTGCCCATCCCCGTTTGAACGGCGGAGGGCCTTATGAATCATCGAATTACGGTCTGCACATCCTGTCGGCACACAAACGCAGAGTGTCCCCCCGGCTATGATCTGATCGAAAAGCTCAGCCAAGCGTTCGGCACGCGTGAGGGCGCTGGCTGCGACAGCTTTGAGGTGTCCGGCGTTGCCTGCATGGCGGGGTGCGACCGCCCCTGCACTGTGGCCTATCACGCCACGGCCAAAGCCACCTATCTGTTTGGCGACGTCGATCCGACAACGGACATCGACGATTTGGTTCGGTTTGCCGAACGCTATGCCTCTTTGCACGATGGCTGGTGCGCGGCCTCGAACCGACCGGGCAAGCTGCGCACAGCGACCTTGGCGCGGGTGCCCGCGGCGATGATCCGATCCGAACAAAGCGGGGTTTTGGCGTCGTGAGCGCGGCGACACTGCGCGTCCAGAACCTAAGCTGGACGCCCAAACAGGCCACCAAGATGCTGCTGCACCCAACCGACTTTGAGTTGCAGGCCGGGCGTGTCTTGGGGGTTGTGGGCCCAAATGGGGCAGGCAAAACCACCTTGCTGCGGCTGCTATATCGCTATCACCGCCCGACCTCTGGGACGGTCACCCTTGGGGGCAAGGACATCTGGCGCCTGTCGGCTCGGGCCGCGGCGCGTCAAGTGGCTGCTGTCTTGCAAGAGCAGACCACCGATTTCGCCCTGACCGTTCGCGACATCGTGGCCCTTGGACGGACGCCCCATCAGCGCGGGTTCCCTGGCCCCGCACGGGCCGAGGACGCGCGTGTTGTCGAACACGCGCTTGATCTGTTGCATCTAACACCCCTTGCAACGCGCCACCTGGGCACTCTTTCGGGGGGAGAGCGGCAGCGGGTCATGGTTGCGCGCGCCTTGGCGCAACAGCCGCAGCTGTTGATCTTGGACGAACCGACCAACCATCTGGACATCCGCCACCAGCTTGAGGTGTTGGAGCTGATCCGCACCCTGCCGCTGACCATTGTCACATCCCTGCACGATCTGAACCTGGCCGCTGGCCTGTGCGACGATGTTTTGCTGTTGCACGCGGGCCATACCGTGGGCTTCGGCCCCCCCGATCATGTGCTGTGCGAGGGGGCTGTGTCCGATGCCTTTCAGGTCATCGCGCACAAAGAACAGCTGTCTCACAGCCAGATCGACCACTTTACCTATCACCTTCGCAACACTGGAACGCATCCATGAAGACCACCCTGCTTACCCTTGTTTCCCTTGCGCTGTCCTCTGGCGTGGCCCTGGCGGACGTCTCGGTACAAAGCTGCAACCGCACGGTCAGTTTCGACGCACCGCCCCAGCGCGCGATCTCCCACGATGTGAACCTGACCGAAATGATGTTGGTTCTGGGCCTGGCCGACCGCATGGTCGGTTACACAGGAATATCGGGCTGGAAGACCTTGGATGCGCAGATGCGTGCAGGCGTCGCTGAGCTGCCGGAGCTGGCGGCCAAATACCCGTCTAAAGAGGTCATCGTCGGCGCGGACGCGGATTTTTTCTTTGCGGGCTGGAACTATGGCATGAAGGTCGGGGGCGATGTCACGCCCCAGACGCTCGCACCCTTTGGCGTGGACGTCTATGAGCTGACCGAAAGCTGTATCCACATCATGGATACGGACAAGGCAAGCTTGGACGACCTGTATGCGGACCTGATGAACCTTGGCAAAATCTTCCGCGTCGAAGACAGGGCCGAAACCCTGATCGACGGTTACAAGGCTGATCTTGCTGCATTTCTAGACACGCTCGACACGGGCGAGCCTGTGCGCGCCTTTGTGTATGACAGCGGCGAGGATAAGCCGTTTACAGCCGGGTTTTACGGGATGCCAACCGCGTTGATCGAGGCGGCTGGCGGTAGAAATGTCATGGAGGGGTTCAAGAAAAGCTGGGGCACGGTCACCTGGGAAGAGGTGGTCGAGCAAAACCCCGAGGTGATCATAATCGTCAACTACGGCACCGTCACGGCCCAGCAGAAGCGGCAGTTTATGATGTCGAACCCGGCCTTTGCCCAGATCGACGCGGTCAAAAACAACCGTTTTGTCACCTTGGAGTATGTGGAGGCCACGCCGGGGCCGCGCAACATCAAGGCGATCAAAACTTTGGCCGACGCATTCTGGGCACGCTAGCCCATGCGTGACGCAACTGCACCGCGCAAACGCCTCATCGCATCGGGGCACTGGCTGGTCCTGGCCCTGGGCGGGGGGGCTGTGCTGTTGGCGTCGCTCTCTGTTGCAGTCTCCATCGGGGCCGTCCCTGTTGCGACGGGGACGGTTTGGGGGGTGATTGCCAACAAGATCTCCCCCGACTTGGTGGAGCCGAGTTGGAGCAAGGGGCGCGCAGCCATTGTGTGGGACATCCGCCTGCCGCGCACACTTTTGGCCATTCTCGTCGGGGCGGGCTTGGCGTTGGTGGGGGCAACCTTGCAGGCGGTCACCCGCAATCCGCTCGCCGACCCACACTTGCTGGGCATCTCTTCAGGTGGGGCCTTCGGGGCGATCTTTGCCTTGCTGCATTCGGGCCTGTTTCTCGGCCTGCTGACGGTGCCGATTTTGGCCTTCTGCGGCTCGCTTTTGGCGACACTTATCGTTCTTGGCGTCTCGCGGCTGGCTGACGCGTCAAGCGCGGACCGGTTGGTGCTGGCGGGTGTTGCGGTGTCGTTCATCATCATGGCCGGGGCCAATGGTCTGATTTTCCTCGGCGAGCCACAGGCCGCACACACGGTGGTTTTTTGGATGCTTGGCGGTCTAGGATTGGCGCAGTGGGACCATCTAATCTATCCCCTTGTGGTACTTCTGGGCGCGGGGGCCTGGCTGATGGGGCAAACGCGCCAGTTGAATGCGATGACCCTTGGGGATGAGACCGCATCAACCCTGGGCATTCCCGTGGCTCGGTTCCGGCTGGTCGTCTTTGTTCTGGGTGCGTTGATCACTGGGGTTATGGTCGCGTTCTCGGGGATCATCGGATTTGTGGGCCTGATGGTCCCCCATGTTGCCAGACTTATGGTCGGGGGGGATTACAGACGGGTTCTGCCTGCCTCTGCGCTGATCGGGGCGATCTTTCTGATCTGGGCAGACATGGCCGCCCGCACCCTTATGGCCCCCGAAGACATGCCCATCGGGATCGTAACCGGTCTGGTCGGTGGCGTGTTCTTCATTTGGCTGCTTGGCAGACGCAAATCGCAGCTGTAGCGCATGTGCGCATGTGCGCAGGGCGCGCGGCCCAGCGGTCACTGTAAACGGGCCGAAGACATGGCACGCCGCATTTGCGCTTTACCATTGGCAAAACTGTCCGAATGCTGACGGGGGAGTGGATTTCGCACACGCTGTGACCTCGCATTCCACAAAGATAGGCGATGCAGATACGCCTGCCGCGCCCTGGGGCAAAATTGAAGCGGAGGGTTCAGCCTGACGGACCTGCCAGACATCCTGAACGAAATTGATGCCGACCTCAGGTCTGCGGCCGATTGGGGCGTGCCCGCGCGCTACATCCCAGAGCTTGCCCGCGTGGACCCGGCGCAATTTGCGATTGCCGTGTGCGATGCGGGCGGCAATTGCCACACGGCGGGCGACGCGAACACGCGCTTTTCCATCCAAAGCGTCTCGAAGGTGTTTTCCTTGCTCACAACGCTAGGGCGGGTCGGTGACCAGTTGTGGCAGCGGGTGGGGCGGGAACCCTCTGGCACCTCGTTTGACTCGGTTGTGTTGCTGGAAAGCGAGAAAGGGCGACCGCGTAATCCGTTTGTGAATGCCGGTGCGTTGGTTGTGACCGATGCGCTGTTGTCGGGCCGCGCGCCCAAATTCGCCCTGGCCGAGGTGATGGGGCTGATCCGTGCCCTGACCGGGGAGGACGACATTCACATCGATGCCGACGTGGCGCGGTCTGAACAGGCAACGGGTGCCCGCAACAAGGCCTTGGCCCATTACCTCGACAGCCATGGCAATCTGGTAAGCGAACCTGAATGCGTCCTGGGCACCTATTTTCACCAATGCGCCATCGATATGACCGTACGGCAATTGGCCCTGTCGGGGCGTACGCTCGCAGGTCTGCCGGGCGCGCCTGCGCTTGTCTCGGGCGAGAGGGTGCGCCGGATCAATGCGCTGATGATGACCTGTGGCCACTATGATGGATCGGGGGAGTTTGCGTTTCGCGTGGGCTTGCCGGGCAAATCCGGCGTGGGCGGTGGGATATTGGTGATCGCCCCAGGCAAAGCGTCGATCGGCATTTGGTCGCCTGGCCTGGACCGCTATGGCAATTCCAAAGCAGGGACCGAGGCCGCAGCCCGGTTAAGCGCAGCCACCGGCTGGTCGGTGTTTTAGCCCACCGCTGCGGCAGGCCAGTGCAAGCGCATGCCTGCGAGTGCCGCGCGGGCCAAATCTAAGCCGCGATCCCAGCGCTTTGCGATGGCGCTGCCTGCGCGTCTTCGGCCGAAACCCTCAACCCTACACGGTCGCGTAAGGACATGCCGGACGGAACCAAGGCAGGCGCTGTGGGTTACCCTGACAACAGGTTGTACGCGTCTAAGTTTGCCGCAACCTTGGCAGTCCCTGGCCCGCCAAGCAACGCGAGCCGTGCCTTTACGGCGCGCACACCACTCCAAACAAACCAAAAACCGAAGGATCAAATTATGACCCCGTTTTCCCATGGAGCTGTCCACCAAATCCCGACCCAAGCCAAGCATGTCTACGCCTTTCGCATCGATGGCCACGTGGACGAAGATACCTCCGAGGCGTTGGCCGAGTTTATGAACGCAGCGTTTGATCGGCATGACGAGAAGGTGGACATGCTTTTGGATCTGACCGGCTTCACCGGCAGCGATTGGGACAGCATGCTGGAGGGTGACGTGCTGAAATCCAGGTTTCGCGCGCTGTCACAGGTGGGCAAATACGCCGTGATCGGCGCACCCGACCGGGCCGCGACCATGATCGGTCTGATGGACAAGGTGATCCCGGTCAAAGCCAAAGCCTTCGAGGCCGCCGAGCAGAGTGCCGCCTGGGACTTTGTTGGAACCCAGCCTGCGAGCGCGAGCGCTACAAGCGTCTAGGATGTCAGCGCGCGGACCGCACCGCCTTCGGTGTCGCACGGGCAACGGCCCTGCGCCGGGCTGTGCTGGACGGTGGTGCGTTTCCGCGCAATAACACCCCCCAAACACAAAGGATCGCGGATCCCTGCCAAAAGGGGCCGCGACAAGGGGGAGGGCGCGATGAGCATCCTGTTCATCATGTATGATCAGCTGCGGTTCGACTACTTGGGCTGCTCGGGCCACCCGCATCTGACAACCCCCAATTTCGACCGTGTGGCCCGCATGGGCGTGCGCTTTGACAACGCGTTCGTACAATCGCCCATCTGCGGGGCCAGCCGGATGAGCTTTTACACCGGGCGGTATGTCTCGTCCCACGGAGCCGCCTGGAACGGGTTTCCCTTGCGTGTGGGCGAGTTGACGATGGGCGACCATCTGCGCAAGGCCGGCATGGACTGTTGGCTGATCGGCAAGACCCATATGAAGGTGGATGCAGACGGCATGGCCCGCCTTGGCCTCTCCCCGGACAGCGAGATCGGGGCCCGGCAGGCGGAATGCGGCTTTGATGTGTGGGCCCGTGACGATGGGTTATGGGGCGAAGGGCCCGATGGGTTCTACGACACCCGCCGCTCCCCCTATAACGAATATCTGAAGTCCAAGGGCTATCCCACGCAGAACCCCTGGGCCACACATGCCAATGCGGGGGTGGATGCCCAGGGCGATATTGCGTCGGGCTGGATGTTCATGAATGCGGACAAACCCGCAAACATCCGCGAAGAGGACAGCGAGACGCCCTGGCTGACCCAGCGCACCATCGACTTCCTCGAAGACGCGGGCTCAGAGCGGCCCTGGTGCGCCCATGTCAGCTATATCAAGCCGCACTGGCCCTATATCGTGCCCGCCCCGTATCACGACATGTATGGCGCGGACCATGTGCCCCCCGCGGTGCGCCACCTGCGCGAGCGCGAGGATCCCCACCCGGTGTTCGGCGCCTATATGGACAACCGCATCGCAGCTGCGTTCCAGCGCGAGGAGGTGCGCCAAAAGGTGATCCCCGCCTATATGGGCCTGATCAAACAATGCGATGACCAATTGGGCGTGCTGCTGGACCATTTGGACCGGACCGACCGCCTGAAGGACACGATGATCATTCTGACCTCCGACCATGGGGATTACCTGGGCGACCATTGGCTGGGCGAGAAGGATCTGTTTCACGACCCGTCCGTCAAGATCCCAATGATCGTCTACGACCCCAGGGCGGAGGCGGACGCCACCCGTGGCACCGTCTGCCCCGCATTGGTCGAGGCGATTGACCTCGCCCCCACATTCTTAGAGGTGGCGGGCGGCGCGCCTGCGTCCCACATCCTGGAGGGCCGGTCCCTGGTGCCCTGGCTGCACGGGCAGACGCCCGCTTGGCGCGACTATGTGATCTCGGAATTTGACTTCTCCCCCACGCCCCAGGCCGTCAAGCTGGGCCTCAGCCCAATGGAGTGTCGCCTGTTCATGGTCTTTGACGGGCGCTTTAAGCTGATGCACTCCGAAGGGGGGCACCGCCCGATGCTGTTCGATCTGCAAACAGACCCGTGCGAGTTCGACGATCTTGCCAAAACGCCCGGGCATGAGGCTCAGATTGCCCGGCTTTACGGGATGCTGGCGGAATGGGGTCGGCGCTGCGCGCAGCGGGTGACCCGGTCCGACGATCAGATCAATGCCATGCGCGGGGCGTCACTGCGCAAGGGGATTTTGCCCTTCTTGGTGGATGGCACTGAAGTGCCCCAGGACCTGACCGCAGCCTACCGTGGACCGGCGCAAAAGACCTATGGGGTTGACTGAACGCGCCTCAATCCGCCGCCTCATCACCTTTGTAATAGCCGATCTGATCGCCCTCGGTGGTGCATCCCAGACCGTTGAGCAAACGGTTTGAATAATTGAAATAGGCACAGACCTGGTTCACCTCCAGGATTTCTCCATCCTCACAGCCCGCCATCTTCAAAGCGTCGAAATCCGACCGGACCATTTTGCCCACATCCAACGTCAGCTTGGCGGCATAGCGGAGCAGCGCCAATTCCTTGCCGTCGAACACATCCTCGGGCCGGTGCGCCTTGAGCGCTGTGAACAGGGCATCGCTGCGCAGTTGGTCCCGCAAAAGGTTGCGCACGTTCATAAAGTGATGGATCAGCGAATAGGTGCAGTCGTTCAGGATCGAGGTGTAGCTCGCCACCACCTCCAAGAACCAAAAGGGCAGGGTGTTCTGATCCGAATGCAGGACCGAGAGGTAGAGCGTGACATGTCCGTTCATGGTCTCGGGCCGCAGGGAATGGACCCGCATCACCGTATCTACGGTGCCATGGGGCGTGCGGGCATGGTCCAGCAGTTCTTTGAGACGAGGCGAGGCGTCCGCGTCCTCGATCATATGTATCCATGCACTCATGCACCGTCTCCCGTCACTGCTTTCTCAACGCGCGCGCGAAACCGCATGGCACCTGCGTCCAGCGCAAGGTTCAGATAGCCGCCGGTGCGGTTGGCCATGCCGATCTGGACCTGCTCCAACACCTCTTGATCCTCTTTGAAGGCCATCAACGCCCCATTGAACATCCTGTCTGACAGGGCGTCGTCTTTGGCGTGCATGTTGCGGTGCTGGAACCAAAAATAGCGCGAGGTTGTCGCGTTAACAGGCGTGATAAATGTGTAATTGATGTTCAAGAACGCGTTCTTGGACAGGGGCTTTCCCGCGCCGCCTTCGCCCGCGGGCGTATAGACCGACATGTTCAGCGCAGTCGAAGGCAAGCGACATTCGTAATGCTGCTTTCGATCACAGGACGGACCAAAGGGCAGCATGTCTTTATAGTAGGGCGGCGCAGGCTCTTCCAAGATCCAACGGGAGACGATGACGCCGGCCTCGTCCTCTTCCACCGTCAGGGGGCGGTTGTCCGTGCCCGCGCCCGCAAAGGACGTCAGGTGCACCCATGCCACGTGACTGGGGTCGAGCAGGTTGTCGATGATGTAAAGATAGTGGCAGCCCATGGTCATTGAGCCCTTGGGTGTCTTGCCCCAACTGGGATCGTCAAAATGGGGAATGTCGATGATGTCGTCGGGGATCGCCGCCTCGGGCGGGCCCATCCACAGCCAAACAAATCCCCAGCGATCCACCGTTGGGTAGGCCCTCACCGCCGCACGTCGCGGGGGGTTGTCCAATTGGGTCGGCGCGATCACGCAGTCGCCCCGGCCATCAAAGGTCAAACCGTGGTAGCCGCAGACCACATGGTCCCCTTCCACCCGGCCGCGCGACAGGGGCAGTTTGCGATGCGGGCACGCGTCTTCGAGGGCGATGGGATTGCCCGCTTGGTCGCGGTACAGAACGACATTCTCTCCCAATAGGGTCAGCGGGTGCAATGACCGGTCAAAGTCTTCGGACAGACCCGCCACATACCAAGCGGCCCGCACAAAGCCTGTGCTGCCCGGCAGGTCCCGCCTCATGCGGGGGCCCCGCCGTTTGTGAAGGTGTCAAAAGCGTCCAAAGCCTTAGCGCTGTAGGCATAGGACGGCCCACCGCCCATGTAGGTGGCCATGGCCAGCGCCTCGCACACCTCTGCGCGGGTGGCGCCCAGACGCACCAAGCTGCGCATATGAAAACCGATGCAACTGTCGCAGCGGGTCGCGATGGCGATGCCAAGGGCTATGAATTCCTTGGTTTTTTCGCTCAGAGCGGCGTCGGCCTTGGCCGCCTCGCCCATCTGGCCAAAGCCAGTGGCGGTCTGGGGGATCTCGCGGCTCAATTTGGCCACGCGCCCTTCGGTTTCGGCCATAAAGCCGTGCCAATCCATGGCCCTCTCCTTTTTTACAGGCGCTCGTCGGCGCCCATCTTGCGCTCCAACCAGCGCACGCCTGCGCTGATCACCAGGACCAGCACCAGGTACTCAACGATCAAGAGCGTGTAAATCTCAAGGGGGCGATACTCGGTCACCACCAGCTCGTTGGCCCTGCGCGTCAGCTCTTGCATGCCGATGACAGAGGCAAAGGCGCTCATCTTCACGATATAGATAAATTGGTTGGCCAGCGGCGGCAGGATGCGCCGGATCGCTTGGGGCAAGATCACATAGCGCATGGTCTGGTTATAGGTCAGACCCACGGTCTTGGCCGCCTCGGTCTGGCCGCGGGCGATGGATTGGATGCCCGAGCGGTAGATCTCGGCGGTAAACGCGCTGTCGGAGATTGCGAGCGTGATCACAGCGCCCCAAAACGGATCGATGGGGATGTTCAGCCCCATGGATTTGAAGACAATCGGCAGCCCATAAAACACCCAGAACAACATGGGCAACAGGGGGATGGAGCGTATGAACTCCACATACACCCGGTTGATCAGGCGCACCCAGCGGTTGGTCGATTGGCCGGGCAGGGCCACCACCAGCCCCAACACGATGGAGATCGATGCGGCAATGACCGAGATCAAGATCGTGGCCCCCATGCCGGAGATCAAAAATTTGATGTTCGTCCAACCCGACGTCGTGCGTGGGTCGATCACATACCACCCCCAATTGCCCCCTGACCCACAGCCCGACAGCACCAAGAGCACACCGAACAAAAGCGCAAGTCTGACCATGGTCTTGCCCCCCTAGTGCTGCAAAATCTGGCTGAGGAACTTTTTGCAGCGGTCGGTTTTTGGGCTCCCGAAAAACGCGTCTGGTGGTCCATGCTCAACGATCTCACCTTCGTCCATGAACACCATCTGATCCGCAACTTTGCGGGCAAATCCCATTTCATGTGTGACCACAATCATTGTCATGCCTTCATTGGCCAATTCGACCATCACATCCAGCACTTCCGAGATCATCTCAGGGTCCAGAGCCGATGTGGGTTCATCGAACAAAAGCGCCTTTGGCTCCATGCACAAGGACCGCGCGATGGCCACGCGCTGCTGCTGACCACCCGATAGGTGCTTGGGCATTTTGTTGGCCTGATCGGGGATGCGCACGCGCTTTAGGTAATGGTGCGCCCGCTCTTCGGCCTGGGCGCGCGTGAGGCCCCGCGCTTTCATCGGACCCAGTGTGAGATTGTCCAAAACACTGAGATGGGGAAAAAGGTTGAACTGCTGGAACACCATCCCGACCTCCCCGCGCAGGGACGCAGCCGAAGAAGGCGCGTTCGTCAACTCGCGCCCATGCAGGCGGATGGTGCCGCTTTGGTGATCCTCCAGCCGGTTGATGCACCGCACGACCGTGGATTTGCCCGAGCCGGAAGGACCGCACACCACCACCTTCTCGCCCTTGGCCACGGTTAAGTTGATGTCTTTGAGCACGTGGAAATCGCCGTACCACTTGTTCACAGCAACCAGCTCTATTGCTGTTTTGGTCATCACCTGTCCCACCTTTTTGGCACGCGAGCCCGGCCTACGCCTCAGCCTATTTGATTTCCAAGTCGTATCAAGCAACTATGCGATGTCGTATGCGCGAAAAGAGCGTCAGCAGAGGGGACAATACCATGCATAAACTGTTCAAGGCCGCAGCCGTGGCTGCCATTGGCCTGACATTGGCCGGGGCTGCAAGCGCGCAATCCGCGCTGAACGAGATCCTAAGTTCGGGCGTCTTGAAGGTGGGCACCACCGGCGATTGGAACCCGATGACGGTCAAAGATCCGGCCACCAATTCCTATAAGGGCTTTGACATCGACACCATGACCGAGCTTGCCGCCGATTTGGGCGTAGAGGTCGAGTTTGTGGCGACGGACTGGAAAACCCTGGTCAACGGCGTGGTCGCCGGGCAGTACCACATCACCGGTTCGGCCTCGATCTCGCCACCGCGCATGAAGGCCGCTGGCTTTTCCGAAAGCTATATCTCGGTCGAAATCTTCCCCTTCACCACCTCGGACAAAGCGGGCGATTTCTCGGGCTATGCCTCGATCAACCAACCGGGTGTGAAAGTGGCCACAACCCTTGGCACCACGTTCGAGAAACTGGTGCGAGAGTGGTTCCCCGAAGCCGACATCAAAGTGGTCGAAGCGCCCGCGCGCGGCTATCAAGAAGTGCTGGCGGGCCGTGCGGATGTGTTCATTACGTCCAACATTGAAGGCTCCACCTTGGAAGAGAAGTTCGGCGTGGTCCGCGTGCCCGACACCGAGGCCCGCGCCCCATCGCCCATCGCGATGCTGCTGCCCCAGGACGACCAGGTCTGGATCAACTACGTCAACAACTGGGTGAAGCTGAAAAAGGCCAAGGGCTTTTTTGAGGCCAACAAGGCCAAGTGGGGCCTCTGACCCCTGACAGGTTCGCGGCGCGCCGGGGCCAGGCGCGCCGCGACAAAACTCGACCGGCGCCATGGAGCTAAGTCGGATGACCTGGCCGGAGGTGGAGGCGGTGATTGCCCAAGGGGCGGTCGCGATCCTGCCCACCGGCTCGACCGAGCAGCATGGCCCCATGGGGCTGTGCGGGACCGACACACTCTGTGCCGCACATGTGGCGCGCGCGGTGTCGCAGCCCGGTGTGGTGGTTGCCCCTGTGCTCGCGTATACGCCCGCGCCGTTCAACACCGCCTTTCCAGGCACCGTGTCCGTCAGTGTGCCGGTGTTCGAGGCGCTGTTGACCGAAGTTTGCACCGGTTTGCTGGCCCAAGGGTTTCTGGGGATCTTTGTGCTCAACGGGCATGGGGCCAACCTTGCGCCTGCCCGAAAGGTGGCGGCCCGGATGGCCCCCGGTGCGGTGCATGTGCAAAGCTGGTGGGATCCCGCTCCGGTCGCGGATCTTCGCCGCGCGCTCTATGGGGATTGGGAAGGGATGCACGCAACCCCATCTGAGGTCGCCATCACCCAGGCGCTGTTCGGGGCGAAACCTGCAGGGGCCGCTGCCATGCCGCCGGTGCCCCTGACGGCGGAGTACATAAAGGCTCATGCGGGCGACAGGCATGGCCCCCCTGAGGCCCATCGCGCGCAGTTTCCCGATGGCCGCGTCGGCTCTCACTCCGCGTTGGCCACGCCCCAGGAGGGTGCGCGGATACTCGAGGTTGCGAGCAAGGCTGCCACTAGGGATGTGCTAACGTTTCTCAACGCGCGCCGGGCTGCCGCAGGCTAGGAACCCTCGTCCAAGCCCACAGCCCGGTCGGGCGCGGCAAAGGCCCGTGCCGCACAGGGATAGGCGGCTAGGATGTCTGGTCCTTCGTTCAAGCGCTCCACGTGGAATGTCCCGCGATCCCATAAAATGCGCCCATCCACCTCGATGGTCGGGTCAAACAGGTTCCACGAGATCTCGCCCGGCGCATTGGCCCCGCAGGTGTGGAAATGTGCCACCCGTGGATTGCCAAAGGCGCAGCCCCCCCAACGCTCGTACTGATCGCGCAAAGGCCAGGGAAAGCCGCAACCTGGATGCAGCCCCGCATGCCAGGAATGCACGCATGTCTTATCCAATCCAAACAGGGTGGCGACGCGGTCATACTGCTGATGCGCGCGCGCAACGTCAGCGGGCGCGCCGTCAAACCCACACAATCGCCCAGCCTTGAGGATCGCAAAAACCGGCGCGTCGAATTCCACTGTGTAGCGGTCGTAATAGCGCGAGCCGGTGCCGGTCAGAAACCCTGCCAAAGCCACACGGCCCGAAAACTCCGCCGCTGGTACGGGCGAGAAAACCGACATGGGAAACCGCGCAGAGGTGGTGTCCTCGGCCTGCCGCAGGTCCGCAGGCACGCGGCCCACAACATCCGTGCCCAAAGGGCAGGTCAGCCGAATGCCGCGCGAGGCCAGCATCGCCCGGTCCACCGCATGTTTGATGGCCACAAAAGCGCGGTAGTCGGCCGTGCCGAAGGCCGATCCCAAAAGCTGGCTGCCAAGGGCAAAGCACACCACGAACCGCGGCCCTTGGGGCAATTCGGCAAAGCGAAGTTGATCCCCCAAACGCGCGAGAAACAGCACCACGTCCGCCTGGTCCAACAGCCCCGCAAGCGCCGGTGGCAGGCCCATGGGCACAGGCTCGAACCCCACATCCACCAACGTCACCTGGGCACCCAGGGCGCGCGCGACCAGGGCTATATCCTCGCGGATGTCTTTCTCAAAGTAGCCATAGTGCTCGGGCTCGAACGCGATCACCAGATGCTCGCCCGTGCGCATCTGCGCGCAGTTTACCAGCAGATTACGCGCGCCAGCGGCTGCGTCTTGCTGTGATTGCTGAGCTGTGCCCATCCCCACCTGTCCCCGTGTGCCAGGGCCAACACGCCCCTATCGCGCGCCCCGGTGGCAAGCCTGCCGCCGCAGCATCCGGGGCGCAAGCCAAACCAGCCGCAAAAGATCCCTGCCGGTCCTATGCGTTTTGGCAGTGGCACTGTGCGCACAAATGCTCTAACCGCCGGTCACCGCGCTGAACATAGGCGCGGGCACCATAGGGACGGGGGCGAAAACCGATGGACATCACACTTCTTGACGGCGGCATGGGCCAAGAGCTTGTGGCGCGCACCTCTGATCCGCTGACGGGCCTGTGGTCTACCAAGATCATGATGGACCACCCTCATCTGGTGGCCGAGGTCCATGCGGAATATTTTGCAGCGGGCGCGGATGTGGCGACGGCCAACAGCTATGCCATCCACCGTGACCGTCTTGCCCCCCATGGGTTGGAGGACCACTTTGCCCAATTGCACCAACAGGCCTGCACCCTGGCGTGCCAAGCGCGCGATGCTGCGGGCCAGGGGCGCGTGGCCGGGTCCCTGGGCCCCTTGGGCTGGTCCTACAGCCATGATGGCGCGCCGGAGGCATCCCGCGCGGCACAGCTGTATGACGAGATCTGCACCCTGCAAAAGCCCTATGTCGATCTGTTCTTGATTGAAACCATCGCGGCGGTCGAACAGGCCAAGGGTGCGCTGCAAGGGGCGCTGGGCCATGGCAAGCCCGTGTGGCTTGCGCTGACCGTTGATGACCAGGACGGGACGAAGCTGCGCTCGGGCGAGCCGTTGGATGCGTTGGCCCCGGTGCTGGCCGCGCACACGCCCCAGGGCATCTTGCTCAACTGCTCCACGCCCGAGGCCATCCACGCCGGTCTGTCCGTGCTGCGTGGTTTCGGCATCCCGTTCGGGGCCTATGCCAACGGCTTTGTGAAGATCGAAAGCTACTTCATGGAAGCGGATAGTGCGGTGGATGGGTTGCAGGCTCGCAAGGACCTTACCCCTGCGGCTTATGCGGAATACGTGGACACTTGGGTGGCTATGGGTGCGCAATTGGTGGGTGGCTGTTGCGAGGTTGGCCCCGGCCACATTGCCGAGATTTCAACGCGGCTGCAACGTCGGGCCGCGTGACGCATATCTTGACCTAAGTTCGAAAAACTTGAACGCTTTGCCTGGCATCAAAGGCGGCGGTCATGGACACTCAGAAGCTTAGCTTGCGCTGGTTGGAGGCGTTTCAGGCCATTGCGCGCTTTGCCACCCTGCGCGAGGCAGCGGGCCATCTGAACCTCGCGCCCAGCACCGTGTCGCATCACTTGACCTGTTTGGAAGACGCTTTGGGCACGCAACTGGTGGACCACACGCGCCGGCCCATGCGCTTGACGCAAGCGGGCGAGACGCTGCTGCGCCGGGTGGACGAGGCGATGTGGCTGCTCAAATCCGGGGTCAGTGACATCTGGTCCGACGACCTGCGGTCTTTGTCGCGCCTGGTGCGCATCGCCCATATCGAGGATTTCGATACAGATGTGGCGCCCGCCCTGGTGGGCCATCTCAGCCAAGTGTTGCCGAATTGCGATCTTGCGATGTTTTCGCGGCCCTCCCACGAGATTGCCCAACTGATCGAACGCGAGGAGATCGAGGTGGGCCTCGCCTCTACCCTGACCCATGATCTGGCCGGGGTGCGTCAAGACGGCGTGGCGCGTGATCCGTTTATTTTGGTGGTGCCCAAATCCCTGACTGGCCCCGTTCAGGACCTTGCGCAGTTGGTGTCGCGCAGCGACGATCTGCCCTTGCTGCGCTACAACCAGGACCAACAGATCGGGCGTCGGATCGAGGCGCAATTTGCCCGTCAGGGCTTGCGCTTTCCCAAGCGTATGGCGTTTGAAAGCACCCATGCGATCCTGGCGCTCGTGGCGGCAGGGCGGGGATGGGCGGTGACCTCTGCGCTGACGTTTGCGCGGGCACAACGCTACCATTCTCATGTGACGGTGCTGCCTATGCCCGGCCCAGGATTTGCCCGCGACATCACCCTTTTGACCCGCGACAGCCTGCCCTCCAGCATCCGTCAGATCATCGAGACAACGGTGCGCGGCGCCCTCCAACACCTGGTGATCGAGCCAACGCTGGCGCGCTATCCTTGGATGGGCGCGGGGCTGGTGATGCGGCCCCACAGCCGCGCTATTTGATCGGCAGGTTTGCCCGCAAGGCCGCGTCCTGATCGGCGCTGAGATACCTTGGGTGGTGGGTCTTCAAAATGCTGCGGGCCACATCGCGGGCTCGGGTCCAAATGTCGGGCGCACCCTTTTCGGCCCAAGTGATCGGCGCGTCCCGGTCCGCCAGTTTGGGATAG
>JBCBNR010000020.1:0-16669 GCA_039821665.1 Pseudomonadota bacterium | reverse complement strand
CCCCCTTGCGCTTTGACCGCCCCCATGAGCTCGCGAGCATCGTCAACGCGATTGGCGAGTATGAGGCCATGATAGACGCGATCGGCGACGGTTTGGTGAACCGCACATTGGCCGAGATCCCCGCTGATCCTGTCCACCGCGCGCACCATTTGAAAGCGTTCGGCTATTTCTGCGATGCCTCCGCCATAGGCATCTGCGCGGTGCCCCACGCGGCCCTGTCGGGCCAGCCCCTTGCGAAGGTCAAAGCCCTGCGCGACATGATAGGCCCAACTCAACCGCGCTGGGCGTTCACATGGGCCCACACGCTTGAGATAACGACCGAGCCTTCACCCACCGCAGACGCCACCCGCTTGACCGAGCCTTGGCGCACATCACCCACAGCAAAAAGCCCCGGCTCAGACGTCTCGTAAAGCGAGCGTCCACCGGCCCCCTCGCCGGTTAGAATGAAGCCTTTTTCACACAAGGTCGCGAGCCCAGACAGCCAGCTTGTGTTGGGGGCCGCCCCCACCATCACAAACACGCCTGCCGCCGCGCGCGCATCGCGGCCCTTCGGCCCGTCATAAAGGACCGTCTGCAAGCGATCCTCCCCCTCCAACCCCGCGATCTGGGTGCCATAATGCAAGGTGATCTTGGGATCCGCCTCCAGCCGCGTGGTTAAGTAATCGGACATGGACGCGGCCAGCGAGGTGCCGCGCACCATCACATGCACATGGGACGCGGTACGGCACAAAAACATCGCGGCCTGCCCGGCTGAGTTGCCACCGCCCACCACGATCACCTCCTCGCCAGCGGTGTACCGCGCCTCGGTCTCGGTCGCCGCATAATAGACACCGGCCCCTTCGAACCGGTCCAACCCGTCCCAAGGCAGACGGCGGTATTGCACGCCCGTGGCGATCACAACCGCACGCGCCCGCACCACGGCCCCATCGTCCAGCCACGCGGCAAAGCGGTCATCGGGGTCTTTGGTCAACCCGGTCACCCGGCGCGGCAGCACAAAGCGCGTGCCAAACTTCATCGCCTGGATCTCGCCCCGCCAGACCAGATCGCCCCCCGAGATACCCGTTGGAAACCCCATATAATTCTCGATGCGCGACGAGGTGCCGGCCTGACCCCCCACCGCCAGGTCCTCCACCAGGATCGAGCGCAGGCCTTCCGCGCCCGCATAAACCGCCGCGGCCACGCCACTGGGCCCGCCGCCCACAATCAAAACATCCGTGTCGCACTCAGGCTCCAACCCCTGGTCCAGCCCGATCATGGCCGCGACTCGCGCAGGTGTGGGATCGGTCACCAGACCGCTTTGCCCAAAGACAAGGCCGGGGCGCGCAACGCCGTCACAGATTTCGCGCGCCTCCTGGTCCTTTAGGGTCAGCCCCCGGAACGGCACTTTGTTTCGGCTCAGAAAACTCTCGACCGCGCGCATGTCCCGGCTTTCTTCCGCCCCGATCAACACCAAAGAGCCGTCGCCCATCTCGATCTGCCGCCGCCGCCGGGCGGCCAACACTGTGATGATGATGTCGCTCATCTCTGGCACCTTGGACATCAGCGCCAACATCTCATCCCGGTCCGCCACCAACAGCAGGCTGTCGGCGCGGGCACGCAGGGCCAACGACACCTTGGCGCCGGTCAAAAACGAGATGTCGCCGGCAAACTGCCCCGGCCCCAGATGTGCCTGCAGATACGCCTCTCCCGTTTTGGGATCGTAGACCTCGACCGCACCGTCCAGCACATAATTGAACGTGGTCGCCGCCGCACCGGGGGCAAACAGGATCTCACCCTTGGCAAAGCGCACCTCGCGCCCGATCGCGCGGATCGCATCCACATGGGCCTCAGTCAGCGGGGTGCGCTGCAGTCTTGTCAAATCACTCGCAAACGCTTCCATCTCAACCGCCCCCCTGTCGACGCCTCAGGCACAGTTTAATGCAAATCGCGCAGTCTGCACACAGGCACGGGTCCCATCGCTTTACCCAAATTACTCGTGGGGTTTGGGGGTAGTACCCCCAAGCCCTGTTCCCCAAGCCCACCAAGTCGCTTTTTGCAAGAACGCTTCGCTTTAAGACTATCCCGACCTCAACATCTGGCTAAAATTCAAATTGTATACACGTCAGAGGCCCGCCATGACCCAAACATCCCAGACCCGCGCCCGCAGTGGGGGCCGTGCCGCACGCCGGGCGCTGCGCACAGCGCCAAAAGTCGACATGCTGCCCGGGCTCACAAACGCCCTGCCACTTTGCGAGATGATGGACGAAAGCCAGGTGGAGCGGATCGATGCGGCCTCCATGGACATCCTGGAAAATGTCGGTGTCCAGTTTCGAGACCCTATTGCCCTGGCCGATTGGGAAAAGGCCGGGGCCAAGGTTGTAGAGGAACGGGTCTATCTCGACCGGGGATTGGTCCGCGATCTGATCAGGACCATCCCCTCGAACTTCACCTACCACGCCCGCGACCCCAAGAAGAACGTTCATCTTGGCGGGCGTTCCAGCGTCTTTGTCCCGATGACCGGCGCACCCTATCTGCGTGACCTCGACGACAAACGCCGCGCACCGACGCTCGACGATCTGGCGATGTTCCACAAACTCAGCCACATGCTGCCCGCGCTCCACAGCTCGGCCCACCATATTGTCGAGCCCTATGACCACCCGATCAGCCAGCGGCATTTGCGCATCACCTACTCGTCCATGAAACACTCCGACAAGATGTTCATGGGCATGACCACCAGCCCCAAGAACGCCGAAGATGTGATGGAAATGTGCGCCATCCTGTTTGGCGAGGATTTCTTGGAGGATCACCCGGTCACCACCGGCAATTGCAATGGCAACTCGCCCCTGGTGTGGGACGAGACGATGCTGGGGGCCATGCGCGCCTTTTGCCACCGCAAGCAACCGGTCCTATGCTCGCCTTTCGTGCTGGGCGGGGCCAACACGCCCGCATCCGTGCCCGCGTCGGTGGCGCAATTGAACGCCGAAGCGCTGAGCGCGCTTGCCTATACCCAAGTGATCCGGCGCGGTGCCCCTGCGATCTATGGCCACTACCTTTCCACCGTGTCCATGCGTTCCGGCGCGCCCATGGCCGGCACGCCCGAGATCAGTTTGATGAACTTTATGATCGGTCAGATGGCGCGCCACTACGCGGTGCCTTGGCGCACATCCAACACCCTGGGCGGCGCAAAAACCTTTGATGCGCAAGCGGGCTATGAAAGTGCCACAACGCTGTCAGCGGTTGTCCATTCGGGTGCCAATTACATTTGGCACTCCGCCGGGTGGAACGAGGCGGGCATGCATTGCTCTGTCGCGAAATTCATTGTGGATGCGGAACAATGCGCCATGGCGTACCGCATGGCGCAAGGGCCGAAATGGGGTGATTTTGACGAGGCGATCGCGGCGGTCTCGGACATCGGCCCGGGCGGGCATTACCTGGGCCATCAGCACACCCAAGACAATTTTCAGACAGCGTTCTTCATGCCTGAGATGTTCGACAACAACTCTATCGAGCAATGGGCCGCCGAAGGCTCGGTAGAGATCACCGAACGCGCGCTCAAACACGCGCGCAAACTGCTGTCGGAATATCAAGAGCCCAGCTTGGACGAGGCCAAAGACGAAGAGCTGCGCGCCTATATCGACCGGAGGGAGCGCGAGATCCCCGCTGCGGATGAGCTGAACCAGTCCTACTGATCCCAAACCCAGTCTAAGACATGAAAAGGCCGACCCCCGGCAACGGGGGTCGGCCCTGGCTTGGTATCGCTTGCGTCTATTCAGCCGCTTGCGGCAGTGGTTGCCCAGATTTCAGGCGCAGATGATCACGATAGATCGCCTTGCCTAAGGACACGCACATCAACACCATGACCATGGTGAAGGGCAGGGCCCCGATGATCATCGCGTTCTTCAGCGCCTCCAACGGATCCGCCGCAGCGCCCGAGTTGCCCGCAATAATCAGCGAGCCGATCACCGCCGTTAGGATCAGACCCCAGATGATCCGGTGCTTCACACCGGTCTCTTGGCTGCCGCCGGACATGATCGTGTTCATCACCAGGATGCCCGAGTCTGCGGACGTGACCAGGAAGGTCAGGATCAAGACCACACACATGATCACCAGCGCGTTCAACAACCCGGCGGGCAGGATGTTCTCCAACGCCACAAACAGTTTGGCGGTAGTGGACGCGTCCGCAATCGACGGATCCGCCAAACCCTGCACTTCCAGGTTCACGGCGGTGCCGCCCAGGATGGTCATCCAGGCAAAGCAAACCAATGCGGGGCAAATCACACAGCCCAGCACAAACTCGCGAATCGTCCGACCGCGCGAGATGCGCGCCAGGAACAGGCCCACAAACGGCGAGAACGCGATCCACCAAGCCCAGTAGAACGTGGTCCACCCAGCTTGCCATCCAAAGAGACGGCCTTGCGTGCCGGCCTCATAGGCGGCCAACTTGGCCTCCGCAGGCAGGGCAGCAGCGGCCCCTTCAAGACCTTCCTCGAAGCCCGCATAGGACCCCCAGGCATTGGTCGCACCGCTGTAAAGCTCGCTGGCCAAAGGCGCTGCCGTGGCTGGCAGGGCTTCGGCAAAGGCGCTTTCGCTCATCGGGCTGTAGGCCTCAAACGACAGTGGGATGAAGTTGATGATATAGTCGATCATCGCGGTGGCATAGGTTGTCATCGCGAACACGAACGACCCAAAGACCACAAAGGTGCCCAGCAAGATCAGGGACAGTACCATGTTGAGGTTCGACAGGTATTTCACCCCGCGCCCCACACCGGACACAGCCGAGATGATGGACAGACCCATGATCAGCGCCAGTGCCACCAACAGACCCGCAGTGCTTGGGGACATGCTGTCCGCATCGCCTTGCATCATCCAACCCATGCCGGTGACGGCAAACGCGCCATCCACAAACTGCGACACGCCGAAACCAATGGTCACGGACACGCCCAAAATGGTTGCGATCACACCCAGCACATCAATAATGTGGCCGATGAACCCATTGGCATACTTACCCAAAATCGGGGTCAGCGCCGAACGGATGGTCAGCGGCATATCCCGCGTATAGGCATAGTAGGCAAGGCTTAGCCCGGTGACCACGTAGATTGCCCAGGCGTGAAAGCCATAATGCAAAAAGGTATAACGAAACGCCGATTGCACCGCTTCGGGCGAGCTGCCCTCGACCGCACCGGCAACCACCACGGGGTTGGAGCCCCAAAGCCCCATCGGCTCGGCCGTGGCATAGACCATCAGGCCCACGCCCAAGCCTGCGCCGAACATCATGGAGAACCATGAGAAGGTCGAAAACTCTGGCGCTTCGCCTTCTTTGCCCAGGGTCCGTTTGCCCACGGAGGGCACCAATCCGACAATGGCAATAAAGAAAAAGAACAGGCCGACGGTGACGATGTAGAACGCGTTGAAGCCTTCCAGCAACGACCAGTTCCACGAGGACAACACGTTGTTCGCGTTCAACGGAAAGACCAGGGCCCAAAGCACCAGAGCGACCATAACGCCCTTACTGATCAATGCGATGGGCAGGCTATAGCCTTCATAAAATCCGCTTGGAGCCTTTTCGATCTCCAAGTCTGTGAAGGGTGGTTTGATACCCATTTTTTCACTCCTTGTTGGTTGTTGTTTTGCCCCGCGGCTGCAGGGGTCGGCACGTCTTTGTCCCTCCATCATTCCGTTCTGGCGGTCCATTCCTTCCAGCGTAACACCGCATTTGCACCAATTCCCAGAAAAGGTTGGGGGGGCAGGCGCACTGGGCGCGGCTCAACCTGGAAACGGCGGGTCACATCGGAAACAACCCCGCAGGCCAGTTCAGCCGCTCCCATGCCGGTCAAGGTGCCCCGCGCTGTGCCCAATCCGTTCTGCACGCAGCCGGTGAACACGCCCTCTTCAACCTCGCGCATCACCGCCACGTTGTTGCGGCTGAGGCAGAGATGCCCTGCCCAACTGTATTCCATCTTCAGGCCCGCAAGCTGTGGGAAGCGGTCCTCGAACTTGCTGCGCATCACCCGCTCGGCCCGGGCCAGGTCGGTGCCATGGGCGCGCATGCCCGGGCGCAGGGTCGCGCAGGTGCGGGTGATGATACGATTGCCGCCCAAGGGCGTGTCGATACGCCGGACTGTTGTGCCCATGGGGTCAGACGGCGTGATGCCCCAACGCGGCGCACCGCCCAGGCGGGCCAGCGCCTCGCGGTCCAGATCCGGGGTCATCGTGGCAAAGAGGAACAGTTGCATCAGTCGCCCGGTCTCGATCCCAAAGCTCTCCAGATGGCCATTTACGGTCAGAATAACCTTGTCCGCCCGCACGCATCCGCCCGCACAGCGCACCGCCCAACCTAAACCATCCCTGGCAAAGTCTGTGACGGCCGACTCCTCGAACACCCGAACGCCAGACCGCGCCAGCCCTGCGGCGAGACCCCGGATATAGCCTGCGGGCTGCAAAACCACGGTGCCCGGTGTGTAAAGCCCCGAGCTGTAATAGCGCGATCCGGTCAGCGCATGCATGGCCTGCGCATCCAGCGCCTCGCTTGGCTCGCCCAAGGCGGCGAGGTGCTTGGCATAGGTGGC
Organism: Pseudomonadota bacterium; assembly: GCA_039821665.1. GTDB lineage: Bacteria > Pseudomonadota > Alphaproteobacteria > Rhodobacterales > Rhodobacteraceae > CANLSM01. Next base: position 10,124 of record JBCBNR010000020.1, on the reverse strand, counting down.
GTTGTGCGCGGCAGCCGTTTGGCTGGCCGCTCCGTTGACCTTGCCAAACGGCTGCCGCGCACAACGCCACCTATGCCAAGCACCTCGCCGCCTCGTCGCCCGCGCGGATCGCCGCGATGATCTGATCGTGATGGACGCTGGCCTCGCTGACACGGGCGGCCATCTGCGCATCACGGGGGCGAAAGAACGTCATCGAGATGCGGGCATGGTCCACCAACAGCATCCGAAAGGACGGCAAAAGATAGCGATTGCCCGCCATTTCGCCTGTGATCTCGTGAAACCGATGATTGGCCAGCGCCCTGTCCACGCCCGATCCCTGATGCAGGGCGGTTTTGAACCCATCTTGCGCGTCTATCAAATCCTCGATCTGCTCGGGCTTTGAATTCATCGCCGCCAGCCGCAGCACAGCACCATAGATCATCGGCGCTGCCTGGAAGAAATCGCGCAGCGAGGCATAGGACATGTCCGAGACACGGGCGCCCCGGTTCTCGCGCAAGCTGACGCACCCATCTTGGGCCAATTGGCGGAACACTTCGCGCAAGGGCGTGCGCGACAGGCCAAACTGCTCGGCCAGGCGCATCTCGTCCAAATCCTCGCCCGGGCTCAACTCAAGGGTCATAATCGCCCGCTTGAGATGGGCCAGCAACATAGCTTTCTTATCGCGCACTGACGACTTCACAGCCCCTCCACTCTCACATGCGCCCAAAGGCGGGACGCGCTTGCCGACCAAGACAATACACAGAAAATAATCTTTGTATACACGTCAGACCAGCGACCAGCCTTGAAGATTAACAGATCACCCCGAACCAGACACACCGTTGCCCGAATGCGCCATTTCAGGATAAGTCACCGACAGAGCCCACAGATTCCCACCGAAAAGAAGGCGCCCATGACCGAACTGACCTGTTTCAAAGCCTACGACATCCGTGGGCGGCTGGGCGACAACCTGGACGAGGGGATCGTGCATCGCATCGGCCGCGCCTTCGCCGAGGTGACCAAGGCCCGCACTGTGGTGGTGGGCCGCGATTGCCGCGCCAGTTCCCAAAGCCTTCTCGATGCCCTGTGCGAGGGGTTGATGGAAGGCGGCACCGATGTGCTGGATCTGGGGCTGTGCGGCACAGAAGAGGTGTACTTCGCCACCACCCATCTGGGTGTGGATGGCGGATTGGAGGTGACCGCCTCCCACAACCCGATGGATTACAACGGCATCAAAATGGTCCTGGGCGAAAGCAAGCCCCTGGGCAATCATAATGGGATGGCCGAGATCAAAGCCATGGCCTCCTCGGCGGCGTTTCCACCCTCCACCCAGATGGGCGCGCGGGCGCCTGTCACCTGCCGCGACGCCTATGCCCAGCGGGTGATTGGTTTTTGCGACCTCAGCAAACTGCGCCCCCTGAAAATCGTCGTCAACGCCGGCAACGGCACAGCCGGCCCCACCTTTGATGCCATTGCCGACGGTCTTGCGGCTGCCGGTGCGCCGCTTACCTTTATCCGCCATCACCACACGCCCGATGGCACGTTCCCCAACGGCATTCCAAACCCGCTGCTGGAAGAAAACCGCCCGCTCACAGCGGATGTGGTGCGCGCCCATGGGGCTGATCTGGGCGTCGCCTGGGACGGTGATTTCGACCGTTGCTTTTTCTTTGACGAAACGGGCGCCTTTATCGATGGGGAATACATCGTGGGCTTGCTGGCCGCCTCCTTCCTCGACAAGGAGGCCGGCGCGCGGATCGTCCATGACCCGCGCATCACCTGGAACACCATCGATCTGGTCACCTCGCAAGGGGGCGAGCCGATCCAATCGCGCACCGGCCACGCCTTTCTCAAACAGATCATGCGCGAAAAGAATGCGGTCTATGGGGGCGAGATGTCCGCCCACCACTATTTCCGCGACTTCATGTTTTGCGACAGCGGCATGATCCCTTGGGTTCTGGTGGTGGAATTGATGGGCAGCACCGGCCAGCCGCTCTCGGCCTTGGTGGCGGACCGGCAAGCGAAGTTCCCCTCCTCGGGCGAGATCAACTTTCGCCTGGCCGATGCCAAAGCCGCCATCGCGGATGTGGTGGCCCAGTTTGAAGGCACCGCCGTGACCCGGGACGACACCGACGGCATCAGTCTGGAATTTCCCAACTGGCGGTTCAACCTGCGCTCGTCCAACACCGAACCCGTGGTGCGCTTGAATGCAGAAAGCAGGGGCGACCGCGCGCTTCTGGACCAAAAGGTCGCCCAGATCTCCGCGATCTTGGAAACGCATGCCGGCTGAGGCTGGCGCATGGGCGAAGCTCCCCGCGCTACGGGACCTTCCTTCATTTTTGCCCAAATATCCCGGGGGGTCCCGCAGGGACGGGGCAGAGCCCCAACACCGCCTGCTGCCCTGTGCCCAAACAGGCTCAGGGGCTTTTCAAGGCGGCCACTCTGGGCTAGTCCCAGCCCATGGCACAGCGCTTGACCCTGACCCGCCCCGATGACTGGCATTTGCATCTGCGCGATGGGGCGGTTCTCGCCGCCGTGGCCCCGCAATCACGGCACTTTGGCCGCGCGATCATCATGCCCAACCTGGTCCCTCCGGTCACCACCACCAAAGAGGCACATGCCTATCGCCAGCGCATCCAAGCCGCCCTGCCGGATGGCGGGGTCACGCCCTTGATGACGCTTTATCTGACCGAAACCACCCAGGCCGATGACGTGGCGGCCGGGGCCTCCGACGGGGTGGTCACCGCCGTCAAGCTTTACCCTGCCGGGGCCACCACCAACTCTGCCTCCGGGGTGCGCAATCTCGACAAGGTAATGCCCGTGCTCGAACGCATGGCGCAGATCGGTCTGCCCTTGTGCATCCACGGCGAGGTCACAGACCCGGACGTTGATATCTTCGACCGCGAGGCGGTGTTCATCGACACCAAACTGGCCCCGTTGCGCGCGCGCCTGCCCGAGCTGAAGATTACCTTGGAGCATGTGACGACCGCGGACGGCATCGCCTATATCGAAAGCGCGCCCCACAATCTTGCGGGCTCGCTCACGCCCCACCACCTGATGATCAGCCGAAACGACCTGCTGGTGGGTGGCATCCGGCCCCATTACTACTGCCTGCCTATCGTCAAACGCAGCACCCATCGTGACGCCCTGCGCAGGGCCGCAACCTCCGGCGATCCGCGCTTTTTCCTGGGCACCGACAGCGCGCCCCACCTGGACGGCGCAAAGGAAAGCGCCTGTGGCTGCGCGGGCGTCTTTCTGGCACCCAACACCCTGGCATGCCTGGCCCATGTGTTCGAAGAAGACGGTGTCCTCGACCGCCTGGACGGCTTTGCAGGCAAGCACGGCCCGGCCTGGTACGGTCTGCCCCCCAACACCGACACCATCACCTTGATCAAAGACGATACTCCGGTGGCCTACCCGTCCAAGATCCAAACGGATGAGGGGCCCATCACCGTGTTTGACCCAGGCCATCCCCTGTTCTGGCGCGTAGAGGAGTAGACCCATGCAAACCCCCTTGGCCCCCGACGCGGCCACCATGGCGCGCCTGACCGCCAACATGCTGTGGGAGATAGAGGCGGTGCATTTCCGCCCGTCCGATCCCTACACCCTGACCTCGGGCCTGGCCTCGCCGGTCTATATCGACTGTCGCAAGCTGATCTCCTTTCCGCGCATTCGGGCCACGCTGATGGATTTCGCAGTGGCCACCCTGTACCGCGATGTGGGCTTTGAGCAGTTCGATGCGGTCGCAGGTGGCGAGACGGCGGGCATCCCGTTCGCCGCCTGGATCGCCGAAAGGATGGGCCTGCCCATGCTTTATGTGCGCAAGAAACCCAAAGGCTTTGGCCGCGACGCCCAGATCGAAGGCGCACTAAGCGAAGGCGCGCGCGTCCTGCTGGTGGAGGATCTGACCACCGATGGCGGCTCGAAGGTCAAGTTCGCCAAGGCGCTGCGCAGTGCGGGTGCGGTGTGCGACCACACCTTGGTTGTGTTTTTCTACGATACCTTCAAAGGCACCCGCGACAGCCTGGCCCAGGACGGACTGTCGCTGCACGCCCTGGCAACTTGGTCGGCGGTGTTGGATGTGGCCCGCGACCGGGCGCTTTTCTCGAACGCCGATCTGGACCAAGTGGCTGCCTTTCTGGACGACCCACTGGCCTGGTCCGAGGCCCATGGTGGCAGCTACGCGCCCGTCTCGTAACACGGGCGCGGGACATCGTCCCACTAGCTGACCAAACGCAAAGCCGCCGGACGGGTTGCGGCAGCAGGGGCATGCTGTGCCATCTCCGCCGACAATTTCAAGGCAGCCGCACAGGTGAGCGGCCCCACCCGCCCCCACTGCACGTCGGCTGCCATTGACTGGAAAATCTGAGTTGCGGGCGCGCGGGCGGCCTCGCCGTCGATCTTGGCCAGGGCCATCACCAGGTTGCATCGCTCAAACAGGGTCTCTTGCGCTGTGATGTGAACCGGGCGTGGACGGGGCGCGGGACGGCCTGCGGCTGTCCAAAGCATCACCATGATACAGGTGGCCAGGCCATAGCCCAGACCGGTCACGTTGTCCCACGTGCCGTCCCAGCCCTGTTCACCCGCAAACCGCACACGCCACAGATCTGCGAGTTTCGCCTGGTCGATCTCTCCGGCGCGATGAAGCGTAAGAACACGAACCGCATCCATCTCGGTGGGCTGACCCACCAGGTCACGGCCCAGTTTGAGGTTCAGAAAACTGCGCAAGCTGGGATGGCGCACCACGGCGTCAGGCCGATGCGCCGCCGGGAAAATCGTATCTGTGCGTGGCAGCTGATCCAACTGTTCGAGCAAACGCAGCACTAGATAGGATGTCACGCAGTCAATGCCCTCATCCATCTCTGATCCCGTGGCACCTGCCTCGCGCAAGCTTAGCTTTAATGTGGCCGACCGCGCCATATCGCCCGCCAGGGCCCGCTGATCTGCCGAGCCGTGGTTGGACAGGGCAAACTCTACCAAAGCAGCCGCCACCAAAGACGAGACCAACCCATCATCCCGACCTCCGACAAAGCAGTCGCTGGACCACAGACTGTCCGCGCGCTGAAGCTCTGCTAACCGGGTCAGGGGGTGTTGAAAAAGGGTCTCTGTCCACATTGCTCAAGTCCTTACACAGGGTCACGTCACACCGCCCGTTGGACGCGGCACACCGCCGTGGGAGATGTGCCGCCCATGCCCAAACGGTCATGGCCAGCTTGACGATCGAGGTACGTCCCCCAACTTGTGGGTCAGGCAAGCCCATCCCACACTCCCCCGACCGTCAAACCGGAGTCGTGATTGGAAAAGTTCGGGTCCCGCATGGCTTGCTATCAAGGCAACCGAATAAGCAGTGCCATCCCCCAAAAACGCGAGGGATTGCGGACCTTACGCCCCACATCACAGCTATCTGTATGACTTGTTTACCTTTGCAGCACTGTGACAAACGCCACATGGGGCTTTGACCAGTCGGGTTTGCGGCCTGGAAAAGTGTCTTATTCCGACGCGTCCCGGCAGCTTTCCTGGTAATCGCGCAGCTTATCCAACGACGGCACGATCAACCCCCGCCCCTGACGCGAAATCAGGCCTTTGCGCTTCATCCGGCCAATTTCGCGCGCCACAGCCTCGCGGTTGGTAAAGACAAACGCAGCCAAATCGGATTGAGTGGGTGGGCGCTCGATCTCGACCGACCCGTCCTCTCGCACATGGGGCTCGCACATTCGGATCAGTTCCAACCGGATGCGATCATCTGCTTTCATCGCATTGAAATCCGAAACCCGGCGGGTCAACTCCCGCAGCCGCGCCACGAGCGAGCGCATGAGCGCAAGGCTGATATCCGAATGCGTCTCAAGAAGGTTTTTGAACGTGGATTCGGTGATATGGGCGATTTTACAGCTGTCCAACGCCACCACGCTTGCGGACCGGGGCGCGCCGTCGATCACGGCAAACTCGCCAAAGCAATTGCCCTCGTCCATGGTCATGAAAGACACCTCGCGGCCCTTAGCCGAAAAGTTCGCCACCCGCACTTTGCCTTCTAGCAGGAACAACACATCGTTGGTGCCATCCTCGGCATCCAAGATCAGTTGCCCGCTTTCATACTTTGCCTCTGTCCAAACGGATTTAAGCAAGCTCAGCGTGTCCCGATCCACCTGGCCAAGCAATGTTTCCGGCGAATACTGGACTTCCAGATTAGCGTTGTATTGAAGTGCCACGCACAGGTCCCCCGATAACCAGCCGCCATAGGGGTAGCACAGGACAGTGGGGTCTCGCTAGGGTTGCCCAAGCCGATGGGACAATTGTGGCGGGCATCTTGCTGTTGTGGCAACACCTGTGGTTATCTTTGACCCCATAAAAGCCTTTTGAAAGTCGTCACAGTGATGTCCATCCAGGGCGAGACACCCTTGTTCCTCGCGCTTCACGGCCCCGGACACATCAAGATTTACGCCAGACGCGGGACGTTGGAGGCGGGTGCACGGCTCTATCACTGTGTGTTTCGCGTAAGCGCACCGGATCAGACCTGGATCGCCCTGCGCCCGGAATTGGATCTGCCGACAGAGGCCGCAAAGGACGCGTTGGACGCACTGTCCCTCTGCGACGACGCACCGGATACGCCCCCCCAACCGCTGCCCTGGGCCGTCCAAGAAGCCGCCCCAAAGCTGCCCTTTGCCCAGGATCGCGCACGCTGCCTGACCCTGTGCTTGCGTGCGGAGTTTTTGCGGTTCCGGTTGGAGGCCGAGGGCCGGCTGTCGCCGCTGCACCAGCACGGAGCGAGCCTTGCTGCGCGCCTGCCGCGGTTGATCCCCGCCTTGGAAGCGGCGCTCGATCTGGATGTGCTGGACGGGGCCGCACCCCATTTGGACGAACTTGTTTCCTCGCTAAACACCCCACCCACAGGCCCTGGCAACCGCGCCTATGCCCTTCGCCTGGTGGCTGATTGCGCCGAGCGTGTTGGTGCCCTGCCCACGGCGCTCGCAGCCCTAACAGCCTCTTGCCAGATCGCCGAGAACGGGCAAAAGCTTGCGCGCCTGGTGGACCTTTTGGACCGTTTGGGCGAGGTTGAGGCGGCGCGCGGCGCGTTGCAGCGCTATGCCAGCACCTACCGGATGGGATCACACATGAAACAGTTGCAGGCCCGGCTGGACCCCAAAGACGGAAACACGGCCCATGGCGCGTGAGAATATCGCAGATGTGCTGTGCATCGGGGCCCAGAAAACCTCCACCTCGTGGCTGCACCATGTGCTCAACGTCCACCCGAAGCTCTATGTCTTCCCCAACTCAAAACCGGTGACATCCACCAACAAAGAGGCCCATTACTGGGACTGGAACCGCGCCCGGGGCGAGACGTGGTACCGAACCCTCATGACCCCAGAAGCGCCGGACCTGATGTCCATGGACTTCACACCGGAATACGCCTTTCTTCCGGCCCGCGATGTGGAGGATTGCAAGCGCCTCAACCCCAGCGCCAAGGTGATCTATGTCCTACGCGACCCGCTCAGCCGTGCGGTCTCGGCCTTGCGGATGCACGCGAAACGCGAAACCGGCGATGCGGACCCGGCCGAGCATCGCATCCGCTTCGGGCCCGAGACGCTGGATATGATCGACCGCGCCCGCATACTCGAGCACAGCTCTTATGTCGCCAACCATGCCCGATGGGCCAAGCATTACGATCAGATCCTGGTGCTGAACTACGAGGATATCCTGGCAAAGCCACGGGAGGTGATAGACAGGATTTTTGCCCATCTGGACCTGGATCCGGCGGAGTTGTCGGCTCAGGCGCGCGAGACCTTCGAGACTCGATTTGCCCGCAAGGTCTGGAAAAGCGTGGAATACCCGGTAGATCGGGAGGTGCTGATGTTCCTCCACGGGCTGGTCTGGCAAAAACGCAAAGCCGCCGAGGCGCATTTTGGCATAACGTTTGAAGAGTACCAAAAGGATCTGGCAGAGGCGGGCTGACACCCACCCCGATCACTTTGAGGCACAAGGCACGACCCCAAAAGGGACACAGCCTCCCCCGTTCGTGTTGCAGAACACAACAAAACCCAAAGGCCCGCCCCCCTTCATTTTTGCCCAAATATCCCGGGGGAGGGCCTTGCAAAGGCCCTGGGAGCAGAGCCCCCTCGCGCGGGTCACCTCAGTAATCGCGCTCGAAAAAGATACCCAGTCTGGTCTCTCCATCCGTGCCCACGGTGCCACGGGCCGTCAGCGCGTCGGTTAGGTCCAAATTGATCGACGTGCGCGTATCCCCGTCGCTTTCGCTCTCCACATCCACATAGACATTGCGGGCGATGTATTTGCCCGCACGCACCCCCACCTCGCCATCGTCACCGCTGACCAGTTCCAGGTTGTCCAGGCCGATATTTGTGCGCAGCGCCTCCACCAACCCTGGGCCACCGGCCCCCGTCAGCGTGGCGATGGAGCCCGCGAGCTGGGCCAATTGGAAGGCCGAAAGCTCCCCCACCGACCGGTTGAAAATCAACCGCGCCAGGATCTCGTCTTGGGGCAATTCCGGCGCAGAGGAAAACGTGATCTGCGGGTCGGATGCCGTGCCCGAAACCGTCACTGTAACCAAGGCGTCATCGGTTTCCGTGCGCGCCACAAAAGACAGGATCGGGTCGAGCGTGCCGCGCAACGTCACAGCACCTTCGGAAAACGCGATGCGCTGGCCGATAACATTGAACCGCCCCCGTCGCATCTCGAACCCGCCCACGGGCACCAGATCCTCCAACGTACCCGTCAGGCGCAAGGTGCCGCCAAGCTCCGTATCCAGACCGCGCCCACGCACAAACATCCGGTTGGGCGCTGTGATCACCAGATCAAGGGCGATGCGTTGCGAGCCGGCCTGCGGTTCCGGGTCACGCAGCCCCGCCCGGTCAAGCGTCAGTGACACATCTTGGGGCGCGCTGCGGTGGCTCACGCTCAACACATCACGCGCCGCAAGGCCAAAGCCATCGGGCACCACGATCTCGGTCTGCTCCAACTCAATGGCACCCCCAATGGCCAAATCGCCCAGCGCCGCACCGTTCACTGTGATCTCGCCGCCCAGAATGGTCGACAAGGTGTCCCCGTCAGAATACCGCGCGCGTTGCAAGCCAAGGGCTAGGTCCAGGGGGAAGTTTTGCGCTGGATCCAGACCAATCTCGCCGCTCAGGCTGGCGCGTCCACCATCCAAGAAACGCGCGCGCCCCGCGCTCAACACCACCCGGTCACCTTCCAGTTGCGCTTGCAGGCCCACATCTTCCAGGCGCAAATTGCTCTGCGGATCCACAATGGTGGCATTTGACAGGATAACCTCACCGCGGGCTTGCGGGTCGGACAACCGTCCTGTCACGCTGAGGGTTGCACGCGCTGATCCGGACATCTGCGTCGCCCGGTCCGCCAGCGCCAGATTGGCCAGTTGCAACGGCGCAGTGCCATTTGCCTGAACCGACAGACCGGGGCCGCTCAGCGGGACCGTGCCCGATGCGCTGGCCTCAAGGCCCTGTTCGTTGCGCAGGCGAAAGGCGGTAATCTCCAAACGCTCGCCTGCAAAGGTGCCACGCGTGCTGGCATCCAGCGGTGCAATCCCCAGCGCGCGCAAATCGGCGACGCTGGCCTGGGCCACGGCCAGGTCAAAACGCGCGGTCGGGGCGGCCACAGCCCCGGCCACCTGGGCGGTCCCACTCAGCGTGCCCGTCAGCCCCAGATCCCCCGCAAGTCGATTAGCAAGGGCCAGCGGGGTTTGCGTCAAAGACAGGTCCAGATCCAGGCCCGGGGCCTCCGGGTCCAAGGGCACTTGACCGGACAGGCGCGCCCGCGCCTGCGGTCCTGCCTGCAAACCAGCGGTCAGATCCAGCACTTGGTTGGCGACATCGCCCGCGGCACTGACATCCACAGGCGGCAGGCCGTAGCTTTGCGAGAGGGCCGAGATGACCTCGTTGAACGCAAGGTCAAACCGGGCTTGGGGTGCCTCCACCGGGCCGGTTGCCCGCAAGCTGCCATTGACGCGCCCCCGCAAGCCCAGGTCAGGCTGGACCAGATCGGCAATCGACAGGGGCAGATCGGTCACCTCGGCCGTCACATCCAACGTCTCGCCCACAGCACCCGAGGCGCGCAGCGCCCCCCCATCCACAGACAAAACCACCGGGCCAAACCGGGTTTCTTGCGGGCCGAGGATGATG
>JBCBNR010000019.1:0-16694 GCA_039821665.1 Pseudomonadota bacterium | reverse complement strand
CTTGGCCCGGCCCAAGGCCTCTGGGCCAAGGGCCACCGAGCGCGCGATCAGATCATCCAAGCGCGAAGGGGCACGGGGATCGAAGTAAATGCCCAGATCATCCAGCACCAGCGAGGTGGGCGGGCGCAACTCGGCCCCCAGCCCGACGGAGCGTAAGAACCCATCCTCCATCCGCAGCAACGGCACTTGGCGCGCGGCGGCCTGCGCGGGCAGAGTGTCCTCCATCCGGCTCGCCCACACCCCCAGCGTCTGGCGGCTGCGGGCCGCAAGCTCTAGACCCTGTGCGGAACCGGGGGCAAAGGCCGGGGACGACAGGACTTTTTTCAGATGGGACTGCTTCCACGCGCTCACCTGAGCCAGCACCAGGCCTGGTTGGGTGATCTGCCACAGACGGCGTCGCGCGATGAGGCCCTCCACCGCCTCCTCAAAGCTGACCTGACGCCGCAAGCCCGGGTCATACCACAGGGGATACAACAGCATAGCACCAGCAAAAAGCTGATCAGGGCTCAGCGCGCGTCCCCGCCGCGGGTTGGTTTGACGATCCGCGCTGAGGCCCCAACCCATATAAAAAGGCTGGCCGAACACGTGGGGCCGGTGACCCAGACAGATCGCCTCGAACCCCAATTGTGAGGTGACGGTATAGACCGCGCGCGCGCCCAGCAGCAACTCGATGGGGTTCATATCGCCCGGCGCCATCACCGTGCGCGCGTCCAAATCGGCTTGGGTGAAATGGCCCTGCTTTGCCGCAGGATGGGCGCGCACGACGATCGGCGCCTCCGGGTGCTCGGCCTGTGCGGCACGCAGCATTCGACCGAAATCCCGGCGCCCCGCACCACCATGGGTGATAGAGGCATCCGCCCGCGCCTGGTCGATCACCAGCACATAGTTATTGGGCAAGTCCGCAGGCTTGTCGCAAAAGGCGTTGTATTTGGACAAGCGCTTGGCGCGCAACAGGGCGCGGCCCGCTTGCGCGCGGGCCAAAAGATCCGGGTCGGCAATTGGATCATGGGCGAGGATCTTTTCCAGCCGCGAGGGTACCGCACAGTCGAAATGCACACCCACATCATCCAAAAGCAAGCTGACCGCAGGCTCGCGCCGCCCCGGTTCGACCGACCGCAGGAACCCGTCTTCGATGGTCAAGAGCGGCAAACCGTGACGCTCTGCGGCCCGGATGCCGCGGGCTGAAACCGGCCTGCGCCCCCAGACACCAATGGCCTGGGTTTTGCCCGGCTCTACGCCGACGCGCACCCGCCAGCCTGCACTTTCCAACGCCTCACGCAGCCAGGTTTGGCGCAAAAAGCCGGCTGAGAAGACGGCGAGGTCGCGCAGGCTCGCGCCGCTCACCGCTCAGCTGTCTTGGGCAAGGTCAGCAAGGTTGATCAGCGTGGTGCCAAAGTTCAACGTTGATGACGTGGCCTCGATCACCCGCGCCCAGCCCACAAACGGGGCTTCTGTGATGTAGATCGTGTCGCCATCTTGCACCTGGAACTCACGCGCGATGAAAAAGCCGCCCGGCTGGGTCAGATCGACCACATAGGCAAAGGGCTGGCCGTCCGCACTGCCTTGCACACCCAGCACCCGGTCTGCGACCCGTCCGGGCTCGCGCCGGAACACAAAGATACCTGTCGGATCAGCGGTGTTTCCGCTCAATCCCCCGGCCTGGGCCAAAGCCTCCACCAGTGTAATTTCGGCCTTGGGAAAGGGCACTAACGCCTGGGTGGTGGTGGCACCCAGCGCGGTGAAGCTGCGCTTTTCTTCCTCGACAACGATGGTGTCGTTCGGGCGCAGGGCGATGTCGTAGGCCCCGTTGCCCAAAAGGTCGGACATCAGGACCGAGCCTTCCTGGCTGCCGCGGCGCACAGTCACCCGGGTCAAATCCGGGTCGGTGGTCGCCCCACCGGATGCGGCCAGCAACGCGGTCAGGGACCGGGTCGAGGGTTGCAAGGGCTTTACCCCTTGCAGCGCCACCTTGCCGATAACCCGCACAGAGGTGCCATCGCCCGGTTTGCGCCGCACCTCGACCTGAGGGTCCGGGGTTTGATCGCCCAAAAGCCGGGTGACCTGTTGGCGCAACTGCTCGGGCGAACGGCCGGACGCCTCGATCCGCCCCGCATAGGGCACGAAAATCCGTCCAGCCTCATCCACCTGGATCCCGTCTAGCAGGGTCACCTTCTGTCCCGCCGTGGCCAACAGCCCGTTATCGACATTCTCCCACACGGTGATGCTGAGGACATCGCCGGGCTTGATCGTCTCGGTCGAGGGGCGAGCGGCGTTCAAGAAGTGTTTCGAAAAGCCCCGCGCCTCATGCTGATGGGCGGCTTTCGCGATGTCTTGGCTGACCAAAACAACATTTACCTCGCCGCCCTCTGTCTTGGCACCAGACAGCACCTCGTCCAAATTGGGGCCCGAGCGTGGAAGATCGCATGCTGCCGTCAAAAGGATCAGGCTTGCACTCAATATTGCGGGTCTAAGGCGGGTTAACTGCAAGATCATGGCCCGGTCCGTATTTTATTGTTGCGCGCAGTATAGGCTGCAAAGGTCAGCTTTGGGAAGGCGCTCAATCGGGACGTGTGTGAACCAGCCGCAACTGCGGCGCGGTTGCAACCGTTTCGTGAAAACACGCTCATAAGGGTCAAGCTGGGCCAGCATCACGTCCGTGATCTTGCGCAAGACCTGTGCCCGGCCCGTGCGCGTGTAATACCCGCCCGTTAGTTGCGAGGTGCGCAACAAAAAGGCGCGGAACAGATGATACCGCTCCCGGTCCGGCGGATCGGGGTTTTGGAAAAACGCCGTCAGGCTTTGCTGCGAGGTAAAGCCCGCTTTGGCATAGACCGCTTGGCCGAAGATGCGCAGCGGCAGCCCGCGCCACAGCGCCTGCTGACCGGCGGTGGAGTTGATGGTCACGGCCGAGCGGGCCCGGTTCAACAACGGTGCCAGCTTGCCGCCCCGGATGATATGCACGCGGTTTTGAAGGCCACGGGCCCGGGCACTGCGGCGGATCAAGCGGGCCACGCTTTCGCGGTCATCCTCCAACGGGTGGACTTTGAACACCAGGCGGTGGTGGGTCAGGCCCGCATCGGCAAAACTGTTGCAGCACAGGCGCACAAAACTGTCTTGATCGGCAAAGGGCGAGTGGTCTTTGACCGCCGCATCATGGGCCAATTGCAGCAAAACCAAATGGTACGGTGCGCCCGATCGGCTGAGCCGCGCGCTCGCCACCCGGCGCTGGATGCCGTGCCAGGGCATCCGCACCAAACGGCGCAGATAAAGCCCCCACTCGCGCAGGACCGAGATGGCACGGTGCGGCCGATACTCCCGATAGCGCCAAGCCCATAGCATCACAGCCGCATGGTAAACCGCACCCAGCACCACATGCTGCCACAGCGCGCCCCATTCCGCTGGGGCCTCCGCCTGGGGGTCCATGCGCCCGCCCAGCGCCCGCTCCATCTGACTGACGCTCATTTGCATCAAGCGCGAATGGCCGTTCACGCCGCCTCGCTCATAGGTGATCCAATAGGGGCGCAGGTAGCCTTCTTCGAAATAGTGCAGTGTGATGCCACGCAGCAACGCCTCTTCCCGGGCTGTGGTGTGGATGTCACGGCTGTCGCCATAGATCACCAGATCCGTCACCTTGTGCGTGTCGAGATAGACGCCCAGGAAATCGCGCCAGGTTGCCGCCGGCCCATCAAAGGCGGTGTAGCTGGCCCTGTTGGGCCAAAACAGCTGATCGCCGCCGTTGAACCCGATTTTAAGTGCCCGTTGTCCCGCCGCGCGCAAAGTGCCCGCCAGCGCATGGAAAAACGGGCCATGGGGGCCTTGCAGGAACAAAAACACGCGGCTTTGGGTCACGGCGGGGTCCATCGTCGTGGCTCGATCAGCCTATAGACTACAAAGGGTTAACAAAACTGTCACGATGTAAGCGGATGAGGGGGGCGATCCTCTTCACTCTGTGTGGATTTTCACAACGAACCCCTCGCTGGTCTCCGGCGGCTGGTGGTGGCGCGTGACCTCGCGAAATTGCGCGTCCGTGACCTTGAACGGATGGGTGCCCGCGGCGTTGCGCGCGTGCAGCCGCGCCAGGCAAACCTCGTCAGGCACATCAAGGACGTGCAAGACATGCGCCGCCTCTGTCTGATCCAAAAGCCCACGCATCCAGGCGCGCATCTCCACCGTGTTGGCAGGGAAGTCGAGCACCACCGATATCCCCTTTGTCAAAAGCTGCAGAACATGGGGGCCCATCGCGGCCTTCAAGCGCCCCGCATAGCGCAGGTAATCTGCCGGCGTTTTCATCTGATCGGCAAAGAGCGTGCCAAGCCATGCATCTTCGACCAACAGCACCGTGTTTGGGGATTGCGCCAGCCTGTGCGCCAGGGTGGATTTGCCAGCGCCGATCTTACCGCAAAGCATATGAAGCGTGGGAGAGGTGTCCGTCATGTACAATTCCTGTGTCAAATCTGTGCAAAGTTTAGGCCCGCAAAGGGGGCGCGCGCAACGACCAGGCCTTGATCCGGACCCGGTGCGCCCCCAAACGGGACACTCCGTCCCAATTCCCTTTTCAGGCCCACAGCGCTAAGCACAAAAGACAGGCCAGGGAGACGCGCGCATGTTCACAGGGATTGTCACCGATATCGGGACTGTGTTGGAGGTCGAGACGCGGGGCGACACGCGCCTGCGGATCGGCACGGTTTACGCCCCAGACAGCGTCGCGCTTGGCGCCTCGATCTGCTGCGATGGGGTGTGCCTGACCGCAATTGCAAAGGGTGGCGAGGGGCCCCATTGGTTCGATGTTGAAGCCTCTGCCGAGACGCTTTCGAAAACCACGCTGGGCACTTGGAAAGCGGGCCGCCGCATCAACCTAGAGCGGGCCTTGCGCGTGGGTGACGAGCTGGGCGGGCATATCGTCTCGGGCCATGTGGATGGGCAGGCTCAGGTCACGTTCGTACAAGATGAAGGGGACAGCACGCGGGTGCAGCTGCGCGCACCCCGGGACCTTGCGCGTTTTATCGCGCCCAAAGGCTCGGTCGCCCTGAACGGCACGTCGCTGACGGTCAATGAGGTGGAGGACGATGTGTTTGGCATCAATTTCATTCCACACACCAAAACGGCGACCACATGGGGCGATGTGGCCGTCGGTGATGCCGTGAACCTGGAGATCGACACCCTTGCGCGCTATGTGGCGCGTCTGGCCGAGATGTCGTAAGGCCATGCTTCCCTTTCGGCCCAACGCGGCCTAAGTGAACCTCAAACATCAGGATGCCCCTATGAGCGCAGACGGACAGCAATCGAGCCTCTATCGCGACGCCATCTCTTCGGTCGAGGAGATCATCGAGGACGCGCGCAACGGGCGGATGTTCATTCTGGTTGATCACGAAGACCGCGAGAACGAGGGGGATTTGGTGATCCCCGGCCAAATGGCCACGCCGGATGCGATCAATTTCATGGCCACCCATGGGCGCGGTCTGATCTGCTTGGCCCTGACGGCTGATCGGTTGGATGCCTTGGGGTTGCCCTTGATGGCTGCGTCCAACTCCTCGCGCCACGAGACCGCCTTTACCGTGTCGATCGAGGCGCGCGAGGGCGTCACCACCGGCATCTCGGCCCCGGACCGGGCGCGCACTGTCGCTGTTGCGATTGATCCCAGCAGCCAAGCGGCGGACATCGCAACGCCCGGGCACATCTTTCCACTGCGCGCCCGCGAAGGCGGCGTTCTGGTGCGCGCGGGCCATACAGAGGCCGCGGTGGACATCTCGCGCCTTGCCGGGCTGAACCCTTCGGGCGTGATCTGCGAGATCATGAAAGAAGATGGCACCATGGCCCGCCTGCCCGACCTGGTGTCGTTTGCGCAACTCCATGGCCTAAAGATCGGCACCATCTCGGATCTGATCGCCTATCGCAGGCGCAACGACAATCTTGTGCGCCAGACAAAGGCCACCTCTGTCACGTCCGAGTTCGGCGGCGATTGGATGATGCAAATCTACGCGGATGATGCGAGCGGGGCCGAGCATCTGGTGCTGACCAAGGGGGATCTGAACACACCCCACCCGGTGCTTGTGCGCATGCATGCGGTCAATCCCTTTGACGACCTGTTGGGCCTTAGCCCCGGTCGGTCAACCCAGCTTGCAGATGCCATGCGCGCCATTGATGCCGAGGGGCGTGGGTTGATCGTGCTGTTGCGCGACATGTCCACCAAACTCGACCTGGATGGCGGTGTGTCCCCACAAACTTTGCGCCAGTATGGCACCGGTGCACAAATCCTCGCCTCCCTGGGCGTGCAAGACCTGATCTTGCTGACCAACTCCCCCAGTCCCAAGGTCGTTGGGCTGGAGGGCTATGGGCTGAGCATCGCAGGTACCCGACCCATTCCCCAACACGAAGGCTAAGCCCCATGGCCGGATCCCCTCACCACACCCTGACCCCACCCGTTTTCGATGCCCCCACACGGGTGCTGATCGTGATTGCGCCCTACTATAAGGACATCGCCAATGACCTTTTGGCAGGCGCCAAGGCCGCGTTGGAGGCGGCGAAAGCCATGTATGACGTGATCGAAGTGCCCGGCGCGCTGGAAGTGCCTACAGCGATCGCGCTGGCGGAACGGTCCAGCCGCTATGACGGGTTTGTGGCCTTGGGCTGCATCATTCGCGGCGAGACCACCCATTACGAGACCGTGTGCAACGACAGCTCTCGCGGGCTTGCCCTTTTGGGCCTTGGCGGAGTGTGCATCGGCAACGGCATCCTTACGGTGGAAAACCACGCCCAGGCCACCGTGCGCGCGAACCCTGCGGCCCAGAACAAGGGCGGCGGAGCGGCGCAAGCCGCCTGCCATCTGATCCAGATTGCCCGCGACCACGGCCGGAAAAGCCGCAGGTCCAGCTTTGCCCCCGACAGCGAACAGTTTTTGATGGCGGGCATCATTCCAAAGGATGTGGGCTGATGGCCTCGAACACTGCGAAAAAGCAGATGCGCTCAGCCGCGCGGCTGTTTGCGACCCAAGCTCTGTTTCAGATGGAGGCCACACAGACCGACTTCGATACGGTGATCGAAGAGTTCGAAACCCATCGCCTTGGCGCTGAAATCGATGGCGAGACCTATGCCGAGGGCGACGTGGAACACTTTCGCACCCTGATGCGCGAGGCGGTCAGCCAACAGGCCAAGATCGATCAATTGACTGACACCGCCCTCAAGGCAACGTGGCCTATCGACCGCATCGATCCGACGCTGCGCGCGCTCTTTCGCGCAGCCGGCGCAGAGCTTTTGGCGCTCGACACCCCGCCCAAAGTGGCAATCACCGAGTTTGTCGATGTGGCCAAGGCCTTTTTTCCCGAGGGCAAGGAGGCAAAATTCGTAAACGGCGTGCTCGATCACATGGCGCGCGCCGCACAGCCCGAGGCTTTTGCGCCCTAGGCAGGCCGCTCGCCTTTTTCCGGTCACAGAATTTGCGTCTGCCTTAACGCGATCCGTTTAACCAAAGGCGATGGTTATCCCGTGCTTGCTGCCCCGATCCGCATGCCCCTGCGCGCCGCTCTGACGCTGTTGCTGATCCCTTTGGGCGCAGTGGCGCAAGAGCCGCCGGTGATTGTGCCCTTGGAGGTGGAGCGCACGCAAAGCGGGCAGGACTATCTGGACAGTTTGCGCTTTACCCGGATCGACGGTGACATCGTCTATGTGGACCAGTTGGAGGGTAAGATCACGGTGGACACCCGTCTGCCAGAGCCGCCCGCCCAGGACGACCCACCAACGGGCAGTGCCCTGAACATGGGCAACGCGCCCAATGTATGGGGGGTGATCCTGCTGCTGGGGCTCTTGGTCGGAGCGCTGTTTTTGGTGCGCAAATATGGCGGCGGTCTGAGGGCGCGCTTTGCCAAGGACGACGGGGGCGAGATCCCGGTTTTGCACGTGCCAGAGCCGGGGGCGCTGCCGCGGCCCAGCAAGGCCACCTTGTTTGATGAGTTGCGCGCCATGGGCGACCGTCGGGCAGCCCTGGTTCTGTTGCTGCGCCATGTGCTGGCCGCTGCGGCCCACAGCAACAAGTTGCGCCACATCGACAGCGAAACCGCGCGCGAGTTGTTGCGCCGCCTGCCTGCCGCCTGGCCCCGGCGCGACCAGTTGCGTCAGATCATCATGGCCGAAGAACTGGTACAGTTCGGGGGCCGCGATCTGGCCGAAGAGACGTTCGAGGCGTGCTTGGATCTTGCCAAACCCATCTTGGCCGAAAGCCCCGCATGAGACAGCGCAGCGACCTGTTCCTAGGCCTCGGCTTGCTCGCGATCATTGCGC
Organism: Pseudomonadota bacterium; assembly: GCA_039821665.1. Classification (GTDB taxonomy): domain Bacteria; phylum Pseudomonadota; class Alphaproteobacteria; order Rhodobacterales; family Rhodobacteraceae; genus CANLSM01. The sequence goes on along the minus strand of JBCBNR010000019.1, from coordinate 8,420 downwards.
TGGGCTTGCTGTTTTTTGCATCCTCGCGCGTGCCCCCCTTGTCCAACTCCGCCTCGGGCCAGGCGGGGCTGATCCAGCTGTTGACCGCCCAAGACATCGATGCGCGGCGCGCAACCTTTGCGGGGGTCGATGCGGACGCGGTGGGCTTGCGCATTCTGCCCCTGCTCGACACGGATCTGAATGCCCCGTTCGAGCGTCCGGACGACCGCGAGACCTATTTGGCCCTAGCGCATGAGCGCGACATCTCGCGCCGGGTGGTCCAAGCCAAGATGGAGCGTCTGCCCACGCTTTTGATTGCGCCGAAATGGTCGATCACCATGCGCCTGTCGGGCTTTGCCCATCCCAGCCTGCTGGCCGATCTGGATGCGGTCAGCCAGCCTTTCCTTGATTTGGGCCTTATGAAACGGCCCCTAATCCGGCCGGATGCGCAAACCGCCCTTTTGGGCGCACAAACATCCCTGATGGACAGCTTTGAAGTCACCCTCTTTGCGCCACAGCTGTTCCCGCCGACGCTGCCGCCCGGCTGCGACAGTCTTTTGGGCAGTCGTCAGGGGCACCTGTTGCTGGAATGCAGCTTCCAGAACCAGCCGCTTTGGCTGCTGTCGGACCCCGATATGCTGAACAATCACGGCCTGTCCTTGGGCGAGAATGCAGCGACTGCCGCGGGCCTTTTGCCGATCTTGGCCGAGGCGGGAATTATTTTGGTGGACGGCACCACCTCGCGCTTGTTCCCGACCCAGACCACCCAGCGCGCGCGCGAATGGTCGGACTTGCTGCGCTTTTTCGCCTGGCCCTTCAGCCTGATCTGGGCCTCGCTTGCGGCCCTCTTGGCCCTTGCCCTGTGGCGCGGGGCGCGGCGCTTCGGGCCGGTGCTGTCCGGCCCCCCGATGGGGGCAGCGGCCGCGCGCGAGACGTCGATCGCGGCCAAGGCCCGTTTGTTGCGCGCCTCGGGTGACCGCACCGCCCTGGTGCGCGCCCATATGCAAACCCGTGTGGCCGAGGTCAGCCGCGCGATCCTGGGTCAGTCAGCGGGCACCGGCACAACCCAGGCCCGCCTGCGTTCGGTGGTCGAGCGGCGCGCCCCTGACCATGCGCCCGCGTTTGCCCGCGCGCTGTATGCGGCGTCCCACCCCCGAGAGGGCGCAAGCGTGCCCGATCTTTTGAACCTCCTCGCCGCGTTCGAGGCGGAATGTGAAAAGGTGATACATGACATTGGACGAGCTTGAGCGCCTAAGCGCTCAGATCCGAACCGAAGTGGGCCGTGCGGTACACGGCCAGGACAGCGTGATCGACATGCTGTTGATCGCCCTGTTCGCGCGCGGCCACTGCCTGCTGGAAGGCCCGCCCGGCACCGCCAAAACGCTGCTCGCGCAGTCCTTCTCGGACGCGCTGAAGATGCAGTTTGGGCGCATTCAGTTCACGCCCGACCTAATGCCGGGCGATGTGCTGGGGGTGAACATCTTTGATTTCGGCACCTCGGCCTTCAAACTGACCAAAGGCCCGGTCTTTACCGACATCCTGCTGGCGGACGAGATCAACCGGGCCCCGCCCAAGACGCAAGCCGCCCTGTTGCAAGTGATGAACGAGCGTGTGGCCACAATCGACGGCACTGATTACCCCTTGGGCGAGACCTTTTTCGTGGTCGCCACCCAAAACCCGATCGAGCAACAGGGCACCTACCCCCTGCCCGAGGCGCAGCTTGACCGATTCCTGTTCAAGCTGTTGGTGGAGTTTCCCGAGGATGCCGCCGAGTTCGAGATCTTGCGCCGCCATGCGGGTCAACCCCTGGACATCAAGGCCAGGCGCGTGGGCATCGCCCCTGTGCTCAGCCCCGAGCACTTGGCCCAGGCGCGCGCGTTGATCGACAGCATCCGCTTGGATGACACGATCCTGCGCTACATCCTCGATTTGGTCCAAGCCACCCGAAACGACCCCGAGATTACCCATGGAGCCTCGACCCGGGCCGCGGATGCCCTGGCCGGTGCTGTGCGCGCAGCGGCTGCCTTGGACGGGCGGGATTACGCGATCCCCGATGACGTGCAGCGGCTGGCTTTGCCCGCCCTGCGTCACCGCATCGTGCTGGGCCCAATGGCCGAGATCGAGGGGCGTACATCCGCCGATGTGATGGCCAACATCCTCAACCGGGTGGAGGCGCCAAAGTAATGCGCCCCGCGCCGCGTCTCCTTGCCTTGGTGCTGGCGATCATCGCCGTCAGCGTCCTGGCCCTGTCCCAGCCCGCCTTGCCGCTGGAGGGGGTTGCGGTGCTGTGGGGCGCGCTTGCGCTGGTGCTGGTGGTCGACCTTGTGGTCACCCCATCCGCCCGGGGGGTGGAGGTGGCGCTGGAAGGACCAGGGGAGGTGTTTACCGGCCAGACCGCACACTTCTCAGCCCAGGTAAGCGGCTGGAACGGCCCGGCCCAGGGGTTGGAGGGTCAAGTCTCGCTGACCGGTGAAACCCCGGAAGAACGGGCAACCATGCGCTTTGCGCCCTCGCCCACCGGCATCGTGGCGCGGCTGGAGGTGCGCGGCCGCAGGCGCGGCGTGGTGACCATCGAGGATCTGTGGCTCAAATGGCCCAGCCAACTGGGCCTGTGGGAACTGGTGCCCCGGGTGCGCGTGAACCAAGCGCTGCATGTCATGCCCAACATCCAGCCCGTAAGTTCGGGCAAGATCGATGTGCAGGTCCGCTCGGACCTCTATGGCATCAAGGACAACCAGATCCGCGGCGAAGGCGCGGAATTCCACCAGTTGCGCGACTTCACAACCGGCATGGACACGCGCGCGATCGACTGGAAACGGTCTGCCCGAAGGCGCGATTTGGTAGCCAAAGAGATGCGGGCCGAGCGCAATCACCAGGTGATGCTGGTACTCGACAATGGCTACCTGATGCGAGAGGACGTGGCAGGCTTGCCCAAGATCGACCATGCGATCAACGCGGCCCTTGGGGTCACGTGGGCCGCGGGACTGGGCGCGGATCTGGTGGGGCTTTACACCTATGCCGCGACGCCGGGCCTTTATGTGCCGCCCAGCCCAGGGCGCAACGCGTTTGCGCGGCTGCGACGCCAGTTGGCGGATCTCAGCTATGAGAGTGTCGAGAGCAATCCGACCTTGGCGCTGGCAACCCTGAACGGTCAGCTGAAGCGCCGCTCGCTGGTGATCGTGTTTTCCGATTTCGTGGACAGCACCACAGCCGAATTGCTGGTCGAGAACATGGCCGTTCTGTCGCGCCACCATGTGTTGATCTTCGTGGCGTTGCGCGCGCCCCGGACGCCGGGCGAGGCCGACAGCGCCAGCACCAGCTTCGAGGAGATGTCCCAAGCGGTGGCCCGCGCGCAGTTGCGCCAAGAGCGGCAATTGGTGCTCGACCGATTGCGGCGTTTGGGCATCCTGTGTCTGGACGTGGAGCCCGGGGGTTTGACGCCCGGTCTTGTCTCCCTTTACCTCCAGGTCAAGTCGCGAGGGATGATATGAGCACCGATCTGTCGTCCAACATCGGCCTGCGCTCTGCCAGGTTTCGGGCGGAACGCGAGGAAGGGTGGCGTACGCTCGGCGAGCTCGTCGGCCGGGTAGAGCGGCGCGGCGCACAATCCTTGAGCTTTCGCGAGGCTCAAGAGCTTGCCACCTTGTACCGCCAAGCCATGACCTCGCTGTCGCTGGCGCGCGCCATCAGCTTGGACAAATCCCTGCTCGCCTTTCTCGAAAGTCTGTGCGCGCGGGCGTATCTTGCGGTCTACGCCCCGCAAGAAAGCTTGGCCGGTCTGGTGTCACGGGTTTATCTGCGCGGCATTCCCCAGGCTGCACGCCGCTCGGCCCTGCCGCTGTTGATCGCCTTTCTCGCGCTCTTTTTGGGGGGGCTGCTGGGATATCTGCTCTTTCTGGGTGATCCGACGTGGTACAACACCTTCATGCCGCCGGGCCTTGCGGGCGGGCGTGGCCTTGGGTCCAGCCGCGAGGATTTGCTGAGCGTGATCTATCAAGAGAACGGCATCGGCTTGGACCGTCTTGCGGCCTTTGCCAGCTACCTTTTCTCGCACAACACCCAAATTGCGATCTTTGTCTTCTCGCTCGGGGTGTTGGCCTGCCTGCCGAGCTTCGTTTTGACATTCTACAACGGCCTGCAGCTGGGGGCGTTCGTTGCCCTTCATGCCAGTCGGGACCTGACCTATGACATCGTGGCGTGGCTTTCGATCCATGGGGTGACCGAGCTTGGGGCGATCGTCGTTGCCTGCGGCGCGGGGTTCCGTCTGGGGCTTGCGGTGCTGTTTCCTGGCCAGCGGACGCGCAAAGATGCGCTGCATCACCACGGCCGCGATGCGGTGAAATTGGCGGTGCTGGCCGCGACCATGCTGGTGGCTGCCGCAATTCTAGAGGGGTTCTTTCGCCAAACCGTGCAGGACCCGGCCCTGCGCTTGGCCATCGGCTGGGGCATGGGTGCGTTTTGGGTGCTGTATCTAACCTTCGGCGGCCGGGGCCGGGCATGAGCAAACCGCTGAAATCCCACAGCCTGACCCCGCCCGAGGGGGTGACCTTGCATTTCGAGGTGGCCAGCCTCTCCACCCGTTTCGGCGCGCAATTGCTGGATATCTTGATCACGGTGACCACCGTCGTGCTGATCTGCTTGACCCTGCTTTTCGCCAATATCCTGTCAGGGTCCAATTTCAGTGCACTGGCGGCACTTTTGTTCTTTGCGCTGCGCGTCCCCTATTATGTCTTTGCCGAGCTGATGTGGAACGGGCAAACCTTGGGCAAACGCATCCTTGGCTTGCGGGTTGTCGCGACCGATGGGTTGGGGCTTAGCGCCTATGCGGTCACCGTGCGCAACATGATGAAAGAGGCCGAGGTGTTTATGCCCGGCCTCTATCTTGTTGCCTCCAGTTTCTTGGATGGTTGGACACGGCTGATCGTGCTCGTCTGGGTTGCGATCCTGTTGATCGTGCCCCTGCGCTCGCGCCTCAATCAGCGGCTGGGGGACATCATCGCCGGCACCTATGTGGTGTTGATGCCCAAACCCGTGTTGCTGCCCGATCTCGCCGCAGACAGCCGGAGCGCCGACCTCGAAGGGTTTTTGCCCCATCACTTGGACCATTATGGCCGGTTCGAATTGCAAACTTTGGAGGATTTGCTGCGCGTGCGGCGCGAGACCTTGAAGGGCGACGCGGAAGAGAGGCATCTGGACACGCTTGGCCGCGTCGCCAACACCATCGCCGAGCGTATCGGTTGGGGGGAGCGCATCGAGCACGCCGATGCCTTGAGCTTTTTAGAACGCTTTTACCGGGTGCAGCGTGGTTATCTGGAAAACCGCCGCCTGTTTGGCGATGCCCGAGAGGACAAGTACCACCGTTCGGAATGAAGCGCTGTTGCAACGCAATAAAGCACGATAAACTGCCGCCACCAGGCCTGCGACGAAGGAATTTACAATGCAGATCGACCCGTCCGCCCGCATCCCCCTTGGCGTCAGCCAAGTGATCCAAATGTCGTTTCAGCGCTTTTTCGCACGGATCGGCGTCTATCTGATGCTGGCGGTGGGGCCTGCGTTTTTGGCCGCGCTGCTTGGCGCGGCCCTGGCGCCCAGCGCCGAGGACCTCAGCGTCAATGCGTTTGCCTTTCTGTCTGCCAGCACAATTGTCGTTTTCTTGATGCAAACGGTGCTGGGGGCGATCGGCACGGGCCTTGTGATTTATGCCGCCGCGGACACGGAGCGTCAGGCGCCCGCGCGCATTGCAGGGTATTTCGGTGCGACCTTGGCCAATCTTGTGCCCCTGGTGGTGCTGTCATTGGTGGTCAGCGTGATCGGGGTGCTGGCCATGTTCGCGCTGATCGTGCCGGGCCTGTGGGTGTTTGCGGTGTTCTCGGTCATGACGCCTGCGTTGCTGCTGGAAGCCACCGGCTGGGGCAGCATGCAGCGCAGCCAAGAAATGACCCAAGGCTATCGATGGCCCATCGTCGGCAGCTTCTTTCAGATGGGTCTTATTTTTCTGGTGATCACCGTGCTGATCGGGCTGGTGGTGGGGCTTTCCACTGGGTCGGGCTTTGGCGCACCGCCAAGCGTGAACCTGGGCTCCATTTTGACAGAAACCCTGACCACCACCCTGTTCAGTGGCCTGTCGGCAGTGTTTGTGCTGACCTTGTATTTGCGGCTGAAAGAAATTCGCGAAGGCAGCGGCATCTCGTCCGTCTCGGATGTGTTTCGCTGATGTGGGATAAGCTCGCGCACACGGCCCAGGGCAGTTGGGTGCTGTTTGCGCGGCATGGGCGTTGGCTGTTTCTAGAGCTTCTGGCCCTGGGCGTGGCCCTGGACGTGGTGTTTTTGCTTTGGAACCCGGAGGTCTATGGCCGGATTCTGGGCTTTGAGGCGGGGTTCAATGCGTTGCAGGCCTCGGCCTTCTATCCCTACCTTCTTGCCTCGAGCCTGATTTTCACCTGCCTGATCGCCCACCAAGTGACCCGGATCTGGTTGGCCGAGACCGAGGGCGAGGCACAGCCGGCCCATGTTTTGTCGCTGCTGCGGGCCTCGCTGGTGCCCTTGCTGGTGATCCAGGCAGGCATTGATGCGGCCTTTTTGTTCAGCTTGCTGATGCTAGTGTTTTTGGGGCCCGTGATCCTGGCCTTGACCACACTGACGATCCCATCGGTGGTAATTGAAAGGCGCGGTTGGGCAGGCTTTGGGCGCAACCTTAGCTTGGTCAGTGGGATGTGGGGGCGGCTTGCCGTGCTGTGGACAGCGCTGCTGTTGCCCACGATGATCGGCAGTGCGGTTTTGCAAGGCTGGGCCGTGGGCCGCATGGGGGAGGTGACCGAGGGCATAGCCGCGCTCAGCTATGCCACAATAACCGACCTGCCCTCGACCGTGATGAACGCTGTGGCTGTGTGCGTGATCGTGACGGTCTACCAAGAGGCCACGCGCCGCGAGACGGGCGCGGATGTCGAGGATGTTTTCCGCTAGTACCCCGTCCGGCCAGCTAAGCGGCACGGGGGACGGCCCTTGGCACGCCAAGGGCCAGCGGGGGCAACGCCCCCGCCCTCGAAATCCTTGGATTTCGAGGGCCCCTATCCCCGGCGCTCTGGGCCCAGACGCGGCGCGCAAAATCTAGTCTGTAAATCGATTGTCCCGGGGAAAGCCGCGTGGGGCCATGCGCCCAGCACTTGCTCGTTTGGCGGTGTATTCGCTCAGATCCATCTCCGTGCGCGTGCGCCCACCACCATCTTTCCATTGCAGCCCGTTTGACAGGGTAAAGGTGATGGCGTCGCTCAAGCCCCCATCCTTGTACTTTTGCAACCGCACACCCTTGCCCCGGCCCAATTGGGGCAGCTCGGCGAGCGGGAACACCAGCAGCTTGCGGTTCTCGCCCACGCAGGCCACATGGTCGCCCGTCACCGGCTTGCACAGGCGCGCAACTGCGGGGCTGCGGACGTTCAAGACCTGCTTGCCTGCCCGGGTTTGGGCCAACACCTCTTCCTCTGGAACCACAAACCCGTCGCCTGTGCTGGAGGCCACCAGCAAATTGCGACCGGGCTGGTGCAAAAACAGATCGACGATCTCGGCCTCGTTGGGAAGATCCACCATCAGGCGCACGGGCTCTCCCATGCCACGCCCACCGGGTAGGGCCGAGGCTGCCAGGGTGTAAAACCGCCCCGTGGAGCCGAACAGCAGAATTTTATCTGTGGTCTGCGCGTGGAAGAGAAACCGCGGGCCGTCGCCATCCTTGAACTTCAGCTCTGAGGCAAGGTCGATATGGCCTTTCATGGCCCGCACCCAACCCATTTGACTGCACACAACGGTAATCGGTTCGCGTTCGATCATGGCCTCTAGGGGCACATCTTCTACCTGGGGCGCTTCGCCCAGATCCGTGCGCCGCGCGCCGCCCGGGGCATCCTTGCCAAAAGCCTTGCGGGTGGCGCGCAATTGATCGGCGATGGATTTCCACTGCAGATCCTCGCTGTCCAGCAGGTCGACAAGGCCCTCGCGTTCGGCAATCAGCGCATCACGCTCGCGCTTCAGTTCCATTTCTTCAAGCTTGCGCAAGGACCGCAGGCGCATGTTCAGCACCGCCTCGGCCTGAACATCCGTCAGCGCGAACTCCTCCATCATCACTGGCTTGGGCTCATCTTCCGTGCGGATGATCTCGATCACCCGGTCGAGGTTCAAAAACGCCGTGATGAACCCTTCAAGGACTTCAAGCCGGTGGTCGATCTTGGCCAGCCGGTGGCGCGCACGGCGTTTCAAAACCTCGCGGCGGTGATCAAGAAACGCGCGCAGCACCTCTTTCAGCGACGACACTTTGGGCGTTACCCCGTCGATCAGCACATTCATGTTCAGCGAAAACCGCGTTTCCAGATCGGAGTTGCGATAAAGCGCGTTCATCAACACGTCGGGATCGACGTTCTTCGACTTCGGCTCAATCACGATGCGGATGTCTTCAG
>JBCBNR010000018.1:0-16750 GCA_039821665.1 Pseudomonadota bacterium | reverse complement strand
AAGAAGGGTCGAGTGAACCCAACGCACGCCTGACGGCGCTGCTCGGGGTGGTCGCTGACGTTTTGGGAGAGACTATCAACCCGATCGCCGTACGCGGGCACCTGGATGCGGTGTCGTTGCGCACCCAATCCTATGATGTGTGGGATCTGTCCACCGACCGCGCGCTGGAGGCCCGGCGCACCCTAGTGCGCGCGGGCGTCGGACCGGAACGGGTTGCCCAAGTGGCGGGCAAAGGCGACCGCAGCCCCTCGGTCGAGGATGTTTTCGATCCGCGCAACAGACGGTTGGAAATCGTCTTGCTGCGCCAGTTCGAAGACCGAGACTAGGCTTTGCGCAGCCACCACAAGGGGGCCGGCGCGCCGGCGAAATTCCATCGGATTTTAGCATTAGGCCCTTCTTAAGGATCAATGGGCGACTCTGCGCGAAATGTCATTGGATCGCCCTGGAAGGAGCCCTGATTTATGAGCATTTCGTCTTCGTTGAACGCCGGTGTGTCGGGGTTGAATGTGAACGCCAGCAAGCTGGCGACCATTTCGGACAACATCGCCAATTCCGGCACCTATGGGTACAAACGGGCGGATGCAGATTTTTCCTCACTGGTTCTGACCCAGCGAGAGGGGTCCTATGCCGCAGGCGGTGTTCGGGTCAGCTCGTACCGACAGGTTGATGCGCAGGGCACCTTGGTGTCCACGTCCAATTCGACCGATATCGCGGTGGGCGGGCGCGGGATGCTGCCGGTCACGGCGGAAAGCGCGCTGGACAATCGCGGCGGTGACCTGCCGTTGATGCTCGTCTCCACCGGTTCGTTTGAGCCCGATGATCAGGGCTATTTGCTGACCGCAAGCGGCCTTGCCCTGATGGGCTGGCCCGCGGATGTGGATGGGACGATCCCCACGCAGCCGCGCGACAGTGCCGCCGGGTTGGAACCGGTGGTGGTGAACCGCAACCAGTTTGCCGCAAGCCCCACAACCGAGATGACAATCGGGGCGAACCTGCCGGCGGAAGCAACGCAAGCAGGCTCGACGGGCACGTCGCTGCCGATCTCGGTCGAGTATTTCGACAACGTGGGCGCATCCCATACCTTGGTTGCCAGCTTCACGCCGGTGGTGCCCACGGGATCGGGCCAATCGAATACCTGGTCCCTGTCCATCACCGATTCGGCCACGGGCCCTGCGCCCATTGCCACCTATGATGTGGTGTTCGACAGCTCGACCGCCTCTGGCGGCTCAATCCTGTCGGTGACACCAACAGGGGCGGGCACCTACTCGCCAACCACGGGCGCGCTGACGGTGAATGTCGCGCGCGGACCGATTGAGATCACAATCGGTGCGCCCGGCGCGCCGTCCAATCTGACCCAATTGTCATCTGAGTTTGCGCCAACTGGCGTGTCGAAAAACGGCGCACCGGTCGGCAATCTCAGTGGGGTGGAGGTGGATCCCAATGGTTTCATCATCGCGTCCTATGACACCGGGTTTACCCGGGTGATCTATCAGGTCCCCATCGTGGATGTGCCCAACATGAACGGGTTGAACGCGCTGGACAACCAGGCCTTTGCCGTCTCGGCCGAAAGTGGGCCGCTTTACCTTTGGGATGCTGGCGAGGGTCCGACGGGCGCCACCGTCGGCTTTGCCAGAGAAGAGAGCACAACAGACATTGCCGCCGAATTGACGGATCTGATCCAGACCCAACGCGCCTATTCGTCCAACGCCAAGATCATCCAAACGGTGGATGAGATGCTGCAAGAGACAACCAACATAAAACGATGAAATCAGTGAGGGGATAAAAGGGGATGGGTGAATGAGTATTTCCACGGCCTTGGCCAATGCAACCTCCGGGCTGATGGTATCGTCGCGCCTGGCGGAAGTTGTCTCCAACAATGTCGCCAACGCTCTGACACCGGGCTATACGCGCCAGACGGCTGATGTGGGCTCGGTTGTTGTCAACGGACGGGGCGCGGGCGCGCAAGTGGTGGGCGTCTCGCTTGCCGGTGATGCTGCCTTGGTTGCCGCGTCCCGTCGCGGGGCAGCTCAATCTGCGGCCCTCGCGCAGGAAGCAGCGACCGCAACCGCGCTGGCGGATGCCTTTGGGCGGTATGAGGGCGGTGATACCCTCAACACCCGCGTCACTGCGTTTGAAGCCGCGCTGGTGGAAACGGCCAACACTCCCTCCTCCACGGCCGCGCAATCGGACCTGTTGACCGCCGCCCAGGGCGTTACCGATATGCTCAACCAAATCTCGACCGAGAACCGGCGCCTGCGCATGGATGCGGATGCCGAGATCGCCAGTCAGGTGGGCGAGATCAACGCCGCCCTCAAAGAGATCTCGAGCCTCAACCGTGAGATCCAAATGCGCGCGGCGCGAGGGGGCGAGACCGCCTCACTGCAGGACCTCAGGGATAGCTTGGTGGACGACGTCTCAAGCCGCCTCCCGGTGCGCACCCAGCCCCGCTCGGACGGCCAGATCGCGGTCTATACCGCCCAAGGACAACCCTTGGTCGATGGGCCCGCTGCCGAGCTTGGGTTTGCCCCGGCAGGCGTTATCACACCCGACATGACATTGGCGAGCGGTGCTGTGTCGGGCGTCACACTGAACGGCCAACCCATGGCCCTTGCCCCGACGCCCGGTCTCGCCGGGGGGGGAGAGGGGACGCTGGCCGCCCTGCTCAAAACCCGAGATGAAACCGTCCCCCAGGCGGACGCCCAATTGGACGCGCTGGCTGCCGACCTCATCGGCCGTTTGCAATCGAGCACTGTGGACAGCACCCTCGCGCCCGGTGATCCGGGGTTGTTCACCGATGGCGGTGCCGCTTTGGCGTCGCCCTACACCCCTGGTCTTGCGGGCAGGATCACCGTCAACACCGCCGTCGATCCCGCGCAAGGGGGTGAGCTTTATCGCTTGCGCGACGGGATCAACGCAATCCAACCTGGGTTGGCCGGGGATACCAGCCTTCTGACGGCTCAATCCGTTGCTCTGTCTGCAACCACCGCCCCTCCGGCTGGCCTTAACCTTTCAACCCAGTCTGGATTTGCGGGATTTGTGGCCGAGTTGACCGGCATGCGGGATGCCTCTGCCAGCCAAGCTGAGCAAGCCGCCACCCGATCCGCCGCCACCCAGGACATTTTGGAACAGGACCGCGCCTCGGCCAGTGGCGTGGACACGGATGCAGAATTGCAGGCCCTTTTGGCAATCGAACAAGCCTATGCCGCCAATGCCAGGGTCATCTCGGTGGCGGACAACTTGCTGCAAACTGTGTTGGAGATCTGACCATGGATATGAGCCTGCCGGATCTCGCCCAATCCTTGCGCCAAGTGGCCCGTGCCCAATCCCTGCGCTCGTCCTTGGATGCTAGCGGCACCGCCCTGACCACCGGCGTTGTGCCGGACGCAAGGGCCGCTTTTGGCGGGCGCACAGCCGAGTTGGCGGCCATCGATCGTGGCCTGTCCCTGGCTCAATCGCGCGAGGCGGGACTGTCTCAAGCGGCCGTGCGCGCGACCTACGTTCAGACCAACCTTGATAGCCTACAGTCTTTGGCGGGCACCAAGGGCCTGCAAGCCCTGTCGGCCAGCGGCGCGGGCGACCTTGTGTCCCTGGGCAGTTTCACAGCGGAGGCCCGCTCGGATCTGGATATCGCCATGTCAAAACTGCGCGGTCAGTTCGCGGGGGAAAGTCTGTTTGCAGGTGCGGCCACGGACACCCCTGCCCTGGCACCCAGTGAGGATTTGATGGTCGCCGTGCGCACGGAATTGGCGCTGGCAATTGACCAAGCGGATGCGGTCACAAGGCTCGACGCGTTTTTCGAAACGCCCGGGGGCCCGTTCGAGACCTTGATCTGGCAAGGGGATGATGCCCCGGCACCTGGCGCCCCGTTGGACGAAGGGGGTCAGATCGATGTCGCGCCCTTGGCCAAAGACCAAGCGTTCCGCGACATTCTGAAAGGCCTTAGCCTGGCCGCCGCAATCGACGAGGGGGCGGTGTCTCTGCCACAAAACGAGCAGACAGCGCTGTTGGGCCAAGCGGGATCTTGGTTGCTCGGAGGCGAGAAAGGTGTGATCGACCTGAAGTCTGAATTGGGAACGGTCGAACAACGAATCGCGGACGCGCAAAGTTTCGAAACCGCGCAAATCGCCGCGTTGCAAACCGCACGCACGGAAATGATCGGCGTTGACACCTATGAAGAGGCCTCTCGCTTTGCAGCACTCGAAGCCCAATTGGACGCTCTCTACACCGTCACAGCGCGGCTGTCCGCGCTGAACTTCACGCGGTACATTTCGTGACGCTGGTGGCGCGCTGTTTCATTGGGCTGGTTCTGCTGGTTGCAATCCTCGCCCCGGTCGCGGCGCCGGCCAACCAGGCCCGCATCAAAGACTTGGTCGAATTTGATGGCGTGCGCGGCAATGATTTGGTCGGCTATGGCTTGGTGGTCGGTCTAAACGGCACGGGCGACAGCCTGCGCAACGCCCCGTTCACCGAAGAGGCGATGGTCAATTTGCTGGAACGTCTGGGCATCAATGTCTCGGGCGAGCAGTTTCGCGCCAGAAACGTTGCCGCCGTTTTGGTGACTGCCGTCTTGCCGCCCTTTGCCCGGGCGGGGGGGCAAATCGACGTGACGGTTTCAACCATTGGGGATGCGAAATCCCTGCTGGGCGGGACGCTGGTCATGACGCCGTTGAACGCAGCGGATGGGCAGATATACGCGGTTGGCCAGGGGTCGGTGATCGCCGGTGGCGCCACAGCGTCGGGCGCGGCGGCGGAGGTGACGCAAGGCGTTCCCACCTCCGGTGTGATCCCGTCCGGCGCGCGGGTGGAGCGTGAGGTCGCGTTCGTCTTTGACCAGTTGCCTGAAATGCGTCTGGCCCTGCGCGACCCGGATTTCACCACCGCGTCGCGCATCGTCCAGGCGGTAAACCGATCCTTGGGGCGCCGGGTGGCGCGGGCTTTGGATGCGGGAACGGTGCGCCTCGATCTCAGTCGTCGGGGCTTGCCCGCATTGCCTGATTTGATCGCGCGGATCGAAAACTTGGAGGTCTCGCCTGCGCAGCGCGCCCGGGTGGTGGTGGACCAACGATCCGGCACCATCGTTCTGGGCTCTGATGTGCGCATCTCGCGGGTGGCGGTCAGCCAAGGCAATCTGACCTTGCGGGTGCAAGAAACACCTGTGGTGGTACAGCCGAACCCCTTCTCGCGCGGCGGTGACAGCATTGTTGTGCCCCGCACGGCGACGGAGTTGGAGCAGGAACCTGGCACTCAACTGGCCTTGGTCGAAAGTTCTGTGTCGCTGCCTGAGGTGATCGAAGGGTTGAACGCGTTGGGCGTGTCCCCAAGGGACATGATCGACATTCTCAAAGCGATCAAAGCCGCAGGCGCGCTGCATGCGGAGTTCATTGTTCAATGATCCCCTCAAAGACCCCCGAGTGTCGTTGCTTGAGACATATCGGGCCACCGCAGCCTTGGCTTTAGAGACCTTGGCTCTGGCCTTCATGCGTCGTGACCCTCTGCCGCTGCGGCCCCGATCATTGCTCCACCATTGCCCCCAAGAATGGCGCCGCACTTTGCTACAACCGGTGCTCATCTGCCGCCACGGCCAAATCCCTTGGGGTGAGAGAAGTAGGTGCTTTGCCGCCCCATAAAAAAGTCCATCAGGTCGAACATGGATCTGAAACCGTCACGTCACGCGCGCAGGCGGTGCTGCCGCGCATGGCCAGTCCCCGTCACTGGACGGTTGTCGTCTCTCGTCCGCCGCAGGTCTGCCCTATCATCCCTTCGGGCCGCATGGGCGGGCTTGTGCTTTGGGTAGGATTGTCTTATCGGCCTCGCTCTTACCGCTCGATCTTTGGAGAAACCTGATGTCCCGGCTTTTTGTGTTTGGTGTGCTTGCGATGGCGATTGTCGTCACAACCTCGAACATCCTGGTTCAGTTCACCTTTGGCACTTGGTTGACCTGGGGCGCCTTCACCTATCCGTTTGCCTTTCTGATCACCGACCTGTGCAATCGTCTGGGCGGCGCTGCGCTGGCGCGCCGCGTGGTTTTGGTGGGCTTTGGCGTCGGTGTGATCTGCTCGTTGATCGGCTCCCAGCTGGAAGGTCCGTACGGCCCCTATGTCACCTTGCGCATCGCCCTTGGCTCGGGCATCGCGTTTTTGTTGGCCCAACTTTTGGACGTGGCCCTGTTCCAGCGCTTGCGCGACCGCGCCTGGTGGACAGCACCTGCCGTATCCTCGATCTTTGGCGGCGCGCTCGATACATTTCTGTTCTTCGCCATCGCCTTTTCGGCCAGCCTTGCCTTCATCGACCCCAGCGCCGACATCGCCTGGGCGCAAGACCGCTTGCCCATCCTGGGCCTTGGCCCTGAAGCCCCCTTGTGGGCAAGCCTCGCGGTTGCTGATTTTGCAGTCAAATTGGCGCTGGCTGCCCTCGCTTTGATCCCCTTCCGCCTGATCGTGCAACATTTCCGCGCGCAGCCTCAATCAGTGCTTTGAGGCCTGCACAAACTGTGCAACCTTAAAGCTAACTGAAACAGCGAAAGGAGGTGATCCAATGTCATTTGGGATTTTGGAGCGTTTGGTTGGAGTGACGTCGCGGGGCCACGCCTAAGTTAGGCAACCCTGACCCGAGGCGAGACCCGGACGCGCGGTGACCATCACCCCTTCCGCCAGCCTCCAAAGCTCATACATCTTGAAATGGCCGCGCGGTTGCGTGGCCATTTCTGCTTTTGCCTGTTCCCACCTGCCGGACCCGCTGACCGATGCTTGCCATCACCGACACCATCGCCCTTGAAGATTGGGAGTTGACCGAAACGTTTAGCCGCGCCTCCGGCCCGGGCGGGCAGAATGTGAACAAGGTCAACACCGCCGTGCACCTGCGGTTCGAGGCCGCGCGATCCCCCAATCTGCCCGGCGACGTCAAAGCGCGCCTCAAACGCCTCGCGGGGCACCGTTGGACCGCCGATGGCGCTGTCATCATCGCCAGCCAAAAGCATCGAAGCCAAGCCATGAACCGCGAGGATGCCCTTGAAAAGCTGCGCGATCTGATCCTCAAGGCGTTGGAGCGCCCGAAACCGCGCCTCAAAACCCGCCCCACCCTTGCCAGCAAACGCCGCCGCCTGGAGGCAAAAACCAAACGCAGCCAGGTCAAGAACTTGCGCGGGGCCGTGCGCGAGGAGCGTTGACCAAGCACAGCGATCCACTAGGGTGGCGCAAAACATCCCAAGGGAGATCAACATGAAAACGCGCGCAGCCTTGGCCATCAAAGCCGGCGAAAAGCTAGAGGTGACGGACGTGAACCTCGAGGGGCCCAAAGCTGGCGAGGTGCTGGTGGAGATCAAGGCAACCGGCATTTGCCACACCGACGAGTTCACCCTGTCCGGCGCCGATCCTGAGGGGATCTTTCCAGCAATCTTGGGCCATGAGGGTGCGGGCGTTGTCCTGGAGGTGGGCGAGGGCGTGACCACCTTGGAGCCGGGCGATCACGTGATCCCGCTTTACACCCCCGAATGCCGCACCTGCGAGTATTGCTTGAACCCCAAAACCAATCTTTGCCAGTCGATCCGCAGCACCCAGGGACAGGGTTTGATGCCCGATGGATCGTCGCGGTTCTCGACCCTCGATGGCGACCCGATCTTTCACTACATGGGCACGTCGACCTTCTCCAACCACACAGTTGTCCCGGAGATCGCGCTGGCCAAGATCCGCAAGGACGCCCCGTTCGACAAGGTGTGCTACATCGGCTGCGGTGTGACCACGGGCATCGGGGCCGTGATCAACACCGCCAAGGTCGAACAGGGCAGCCGTGCCATTGTCTTTGGCCTCGGTGGTATCGGCTTGAACGTGATCCAAGGCCTGCGCCTGGCGGGGGCGGATCAGATTGTGGGCGTGGATCTGAACCCGTCCAAACGCCAGATGGCCGAGCGGTTTGGCATGACCGACTTTGTGAACCCTGCAGAGGTGGAGGAGGATCTGGTCCCGTACCTGGTCAACCTGACCAAAGGGGGCGGGGATTACACCTTTGACGCGACCGGCAATGTGGGCGTGATGCGCACAGCCCTTGAGGCCGCCCATAAGGGCTGGGGTGAGAGCATCATCATCGGTGTGGCGCCTGCGGGTGCCGAGATTTCCACCCGTCCGTTCCAACTGGTCACCGGCCGGTCCTGGCGCGGCACGGCCTTTGGCGGTGCGCGCGGGCGCACGGATGTGCCGCGGATCGTTGATTGGTACATGGATGGCAAGATCGAGATCGACCCGATGATCACCCACACCATGGGTCTGGATCAGATTAACGAAGGGTTCGATTTGATGCACCGGGGCGAGAGCATCCGCTCGGTCGTGATGTTCTGATCTTACCCGTCCGTGTGGGAGATCTTTCTTAAAACCGTCCCGTTCTTTGCCCTGATCGGGTGCGGATACGGGGCGGCGATCAGCGGCCTGTTCCGCGGCGAGGCGGTCGCCCACCTGACCAAGTTTGTCTTTTACTTCGCGCTGTCCGCGATGCTGTTTCGCTTCGCGTCCTCCCTGTCTTTGGCCGAGATTTACGAGCCCAATTTCGTCGCCGCCTACACCCTAGCCAGCCTTGCGGTCTATGCCCTAGTCACCGCGGTCGCGTTGTTCCGGGGGATCAGCGTGGCCGAGGCCAGCGTGGAGGCCCAGTGCAGCGTCATCGCCAATGTGGGCTTTCTGGGCTTGCCCATGCTGGTGCTGCTGTGGGGGGAGGCGGTGGCAGGCCCTTTGCTGATGCTGTTGACCATTGATTTGATCCTGTTCGGCGGCCTTATCGTGATCATCATCACCGCCAGCCGGGGGCGGTTCGGCTGGGGCACGCTTGGCACCGTTTTGGGTGGGCTTGCGCGCAATCCGATGATCCTTGCGATGATTGCGGGTCTGGCCTGGTCCACCGCCGGGCTGACCCAACCCCGCCCGATGCAAGAGTTTCTGGCGCTGATGGGTGCTGCTGCCACGCCTTGCGCGCTGTTTGCCATCGGCGCCTCGCTTGCTGGCCGCTCGGCCGAGCGGTTCAGCGTGGCACTTTGGCTCAGCTCGGCCAAACTGGTGTTGCACCCCGCTGCGGTCGCGCTGGCCGCCCTTGTGCTTTTCCCGGTGGAACCGTTCGCCGCGGCCGTCATGATCGCTTGTGCTGCTATGCCCACGGCGGGCAACATCTATATCATCGCCCAGCATTATGGCGTGGCGCCCACCCGCGTCTCTTCGACCATTCTGGTGTCCACCGTGATCAGCGTTGCCACGCTGTCCCTGGTGATTGCCGCAGTATCCCCGATCTAAGCCCGACAAAGGAGAGTGCCCCATGGAAACCCTGTCCGAGATTGCCTGCGCGGGCGGTGTGCAAGGGGTGTATCGCCACCCCAGCACGGCCTGTGGGTGCGACATGACTTTTGCGGTGTTTTTACCGCCCCAGGCCAAAGACGGCCCGGTGCCCGTGCTGTGGTATCTGTCGGGCCTGACCTGCACCCACGAGAACGCGATGACCAAGGCAGGTGCCCAGCTGTGGGCCGCCCGCCATGGCATCGCGGTGGTCTTTCCCGACACCTCGCCCCGGGGCGAGGGGGTTGCGGATGACGACGCCTATGATCTGGGCCAAGGTGCGGGATTTTACGTGGATGCGACCCAGGATCCTTGGGCGCCGCATTTTTCCATGTGGTCCTATGTGACACAGGAATTGCCCGATCTGGTGTTCGAGGCCTTTCCCCTGCGCCGGGAGGCCCAAGGGATCACCGGCCATTCCATGGGCGGGCACGGGGCGTTGACGATCGCGATGACCTACCCCAAGCAATACCGCTCGGTCTCGGCCTTTTCGCCCATCGCTAACCCCACCGCGTCGGATTGGGGGCGCAAGCAATTGGAGGCCTATCTGGGCGAGGACGAGGGCCCTGGGCAGGCCCATGACGCCACCCGCCTGTTGTTGGAACAGGGATGGAACGGGCCCATGCTGATCGACCAAGGGGCAAGCGACCAGTTCTACGACCTGCTCAAACCCGAAAGCTTGGCAGGTGCGATGGCACTACAGCGCCAACCCGGACAGTTTCGCCTGCAAGCGGGCTATGACCACAGTTACTTTTTTGTGGCCAGCTTTATGGAGGACCATATCCGGTTCCACGCAGAACAGTTGGGGCGCTGATCCGCGCCCCGCAAAGGGCTATTGCGCCAAGGCCAATTCGTCCAAGATCGCGGGCGTCATGGCGATTTGATACACCGGCCCCGGCTGAGACAGATCCGCCCCGCTCGACGCCAGCCAATCGCGCGTCACACTTGCGATGCGTTGCGAGATGCGCACCCGCTGGGTTTGGCCCCGTGCAACGGCCTGTTCGGCCTGCTCGCCCCGGAACGCCTCGATATCCGCGTCGATCTTGGGGATGGACGCCAAAAGTGCGCCCGAACGTGCATCACGCACATCTACGGCATAGGACACATCGTGCCAGGCAAACAGAACGTTCCGGCGCGCCCTGGGTGTCACCGCGTGAAAGAGGCTGAGGCGCACGGTCACATCCACGGGCTTTGACCCGTCAAGCGTGTCCAACGCTGCCAAAAGCGAACGGTTCATGATGTCGCGCACCTGTTCGCGTCGATCACCTTCGGGATCGCCCCACCAGACAATTTCTTCGCGCGGGAATTGCGCATTGGGGTTGGTAGACACCCGCAACTCTTCCGGGACGATCAGGGTCAGCGTCCCAAGCGTCCAGGAATCGACCTCGGCCGCCTGGGCCTGAATGGGTTCCAAAAACGGCACGCTCTCGCTGCCGATTTGCCCGTTGGAAGTGGCGCCCACACATGCGGCCAACCCCATCACTGCGCCCAATGCACCGAATTGTAAGGCCCGTTTCATCGGAAAACCTCTCTTCTGCTCGATTGCGACGTGAGTCTAACGCCAAGTTTGTCTGCCAAGAAAGCCCAAAAAGACCCTTCACCCCTAACTTATAGGGGTAACCAAGGCGTTAGGCGCGAAGCCCAAAGGTTCGTGCAACCCAAGCGGCATCCCCGGGAGAGCCGAGAACGCCCACAGCCTCCAGCGGGGGCAGGACCAGCGCTCGGTGCCCCGCCTCGGATGGTGGCCCTAGGGCATAGGCCGCCCGGCACAGCACGATGTGACACAGTTTGCGGGCATAAAGGTCGTATTCGGGCATGTAAGTGTAACGCTGATACCAGCCCAGCACGCGCAAGGGTGCCGCGCGCCACCCGGTTTCCTCGTAAATCTCGCGCATCAGGGCCGGCAACATATGCTCGCCCGGGTCAATGCCCCCGCCCGGCAACTGAACCTCCGGCCCCGGCTCGGCCTGTTCGGTCAACAGCAACCCGCCCTTGGTCAGGATAATGCCATAAGCCCCCGGGCGGTCCGTATAGTGGCGGCCAGGCTCTGGCGGCGAGCCGAAACGACGCATAAACGAGCACTCCTTTCGCGGACATGACGCGGGGACCGATACCCAGATGCCCCCCGGTTTGCAATTGGTCAGCAACGTGCCTATCTGGGCAGGCTCACGCAATGAAATTTGGATCCTCGTGCGATGTCCAGCGACACTACCCCTGGTTGGGACGATACAATTTTGCCTTTTCAGTTGGACCGCGCCGACATTCGGGGCCGGGTCGGTCGGTTGGATCAGGTGTTGGAGCAGGTGTTGGGCCAGCACGACTATCCCATGCCGGTGGCAGCGCTGGTGGCTGAGACGTGTCTGCTGACAGCCTTGATCGGTCAGACCATCTCGCTGCGCTGGAAGCTGTCGATCCAAGTCAATGGCGACGGCCCGATCCGGCGTATTGCCACCGATTACTTCGGCCCGACCGAGGCGGGCGCGCCTGCGCGTATGCGCGGCTGGGCAAGCTTTGATGCAGACAAGCTGACCGAGGCGCCTGCCTTTTCGCAATTGGGCCGGGGTATGTTCGCCATTCTGATCGACCAGGGCACAGGCATGCAGCCCTATCAAGGGATCACACCGCTCAGCGGCACCTCCGTTGCCAATTGCGCCGAGACGTACTTTGCCCAGTCCGAGCAGTTGCCGACCCGCTTTGCCCTGGGCGTGGCCCAAGCCGAAGGGCCCCAAGGCGGGCCGAAATGGCGCGCCGGTGGCATTATGGTCCAGCACATGCCCAAAGCCTCGCCCTTTGCCAAAGACGGGCCCAGCGGCGAGGATGGGTTGTTGACCGCAAGCGACATCGTCACCGGCGATGATGCAGAGAACTGGAACAGGGTGGTAACCCTTCTCGAAACCGTGGAATTGACCGAGCTTTTGGGGCCCCATGTCAGCGCGGACAGCCTGCTGCTGCGGCTGTTTCATGAGGAGACGCCCCGCGTCTATGACCCACAACCGGTGCGCTTTGGCTGTACCTGCGGGCCGGATAAGGTGCGCCAGTCGCTTTCGATCTACTCCGCCAAGGACATCGGCCACATGACCAACGAGCAGGGCCAGGTTACCGCCGACTGTCAGTTCTGCGGTGCGCATTACGCGTTCGATCCAAAGACCCTGGGTTTTGAGGCGGAACACCCGGTGGAGGATTAGGCTGTGGCCAAAGATTCCCGGCGCCAAGAGGCACGGAATATGGCCCCGCAGCCTGGGGTGGATCTGGATCGCCTAGCCGCGCGGTTGCGGTCCTGGGAGGTGTCGCAGACTTCTGACTATGATCTGAACCCTCAGATCACCGCGAGCTTGCCGCCCGGGCGCAAGCTGACCCCCGCCAGCGTGCTCTTGGCGGTGGTGGAGCGGCGGCGCACACCTTATTTGGTGCTGACCCGCAGGGCGGCGCGTCTGCGCAACCACGCAGGCCAAGTGGCCCTGCCAGGGGGCAAGGTGGATGCAACGGATGCGGATGCAATCGCGGCGGCCCTGCGCGAGGCGCAGGAGGAGGTGAGCCTTGCCCCCTCGCACGTAGAGGTGCTTGCCACCTTGCCTGCCCATGAGACGGTCACGGGCTTTTCAATCACCCCGGTTTTGGGCCGAGTCACCGGCAGCTTTGCTGCCCAGCCTGACGCGCGCGAGGTCTCGGAGGTGTTTGAGGTGCCCCTGTCCCATGTGCTGACACGCGGTCACTTTCGCGTCGAGGCTCGCCAGTGGCAGGGACACAAGCGGCAGTTCTACACCGTGCCCTACGGTCCCTACTACATCTGGGGGGCCACCGCGCGCATTTTGCGGACCTTGGCCGATCTGGCGGACGCGCCGTGACACCGGTAGCTGAGCTGACCGACGCGCCTTGGCTGAGCAACCGGGTGGCCAAGGCAGCACTTGCTGCCCTGGCCGGGGCGGGCCATCAGGGCTTTTTTGTGGGCGGGTGTGTGCGAAACGGGCTGCTGGGCCAGCTGGTCAACGACCTCGACATCGCCACGGACGCTTTGCCCGAGCAGGTGATGGACCTGGCCAAGCGGGCAGGGCTGAAGGCCATCGGGACGGGCGTGGCGCATGGGACGGTTACGGTGACCAATGGTCATCAGGTGGTCGAGGTGACCACCTATCGCCAGGATGTGGCCACCGATGGCAGGCGGGCGGTTGTCCGCTTCTCGCGCGATATGGCCGTTGATGCCGCGCGGCGAGATTTCACCATGAACGCGCTTTATGCGGATGGGGCGGGCCACGTCTATGACCCTTTGGGCGGGCTTGGGGATTTGCGCGCAGGGCGCGTGCGATTCATCGGCGATGCGGCCCAGCGGATTGCTGAAGATCGCCTTCGCATTCTGCGCTATTTCAGGTTTCAGGCTTGGTATGGCGACCCTCAGGAGGGGCCTCAGGACGAGGCATTGGCCGCCTGTGCCGAGGCGGCGGAGGGTGTCGAGGGTCTTAGCAAAGAACGGCTGGGCGCTGAGATGCGCAAGCTCTTGGCTGCCCCAGACCCAGCACCCGCCACCGCCACCATGGCCCAATGCGGTGTTCTGTGGCGCATCCTTCCCGGGGCAGCGGCCCTTGCACTGGCCCCGTTGGTGCATCTTGAAGGGGTCTATGATGTCTCGCCTTCCTGGCTGCGGCGGATGGCGGCCCTGGGGCTGGAGCCGGGCGAGGCCTGCGCCGCCTTGCGCCTGTCCAAGGCAGAGACGCGGGCGTTGGAGGCGCGCAAGCGCGCGCTTGCGGCCGGTGGCACCTGGCCCCAACAGGCCTATCGTTTTGGCGCGGAGGCAGCACGGGATGCGGCCCTGATTGTCCAAGCCAGCCTGCCCGCCCCTCCGCCTGTGGGCCTGTTGGACGGGTTGGAACGCGCCGAGGCGCAACGCTTTCCCCTAACCGCGGATGACGTGATCCCACCGCTTGCGCCTGGGCGCGCGGTGGGGCGGGGGCTGGCCAGTGCCGAAGAGGCTTGGGTCGAGGCCGGGTTTGCGCTATCGCGGGATCGTTTGGTGGAAATTGCCCTTGCAGCCGCCGCCCGCCCAGAAGATCCCGGCCCCAAGGATGCCCGCCCAAAGAATGACTGACCTGAACCGACCAAAGCGGCCCCGTCCGTGACCTTTGACACCCTGAGTGCGATGGCAAGCCTGATGGCCGCCACCATGTGGACGCCGGGCCCCAACAACGCCATGTTGGCGGCCTCAGGCGCGACGTTCGGCTTTGGCCGCACGCTGCCCCATATGGCAGGTGTCGCCCTGGGCTTTGGGCTGATGCTGGGCCTGGTCTCGCTGGGTTTGGGCGGCGTGTTGGACCGGTTTCCCCAAGCCTATGACCTGATGCGCTGGGTGGGTGCGCTGGTCTTCCTATGGGTGGCCTGGAAAATCGCCAATGGGGGCCGGGCCCGGGCAAGCGCCGATGCCCGTCCCTTTACCTTTTTGCAGGCCGCAAGCTTTCAGTGGATCAACCCCAAGGCTTGGGCCATGTGCGCAGCTTTGGTGTCGCAATTCGTCACCGGCACAGCGCCCCTGCGCGAGGCGCTGATTATGGGCGGTTTGGCCGCCTGTGTCGGGGCGACATCCGCCACCGGATGGGCAGGCTTCGGGGCCGCCTTGCAAGGTTGGCTGGCGGTGGGCGCGCGGCTGCGGATCTTCAACATCACCATGGCTGCGATCATTGTGCTTGGCGTCCTTGGCCTCTTGATGTGGCAGGGCTAGGCCATGGTGATCGACGCGCTTTACCTGTTTGTTTTTGCTGGCCTGTTCTCTCCCGGGCCCAACGTCATCTTGCTGCTGGCCTCGGGCGTGCGCTTTGGGTTCGTGCGCACGCTGCCCCATGTGCTAGGCATTGCCGCAGGCGTGGGGATCACGGCGGCGGCCACGGGCTATGGCATTGCGGCCTTCTTGCAAGAGTTTCCCTTGCTCGCCTTGGTTCTACGGGTCCTGTCGGCGTCTTGGATCTTCTGGATGGCATTTAAGCTGTATTCCTCGGCGCGGTTGGCCCCCATCAAGGGCGAGGATCGGCCCTTCACTTTTGTCGAGGCGGTTCTGTTTCAGTGGATCAATCCAAAGGCTTGGGCGGTGGCCCTGGCCGCGGCAGGAGGGTTCACAGCCAGCTATGACCCGGTGGATTCCGCCCGCGTGCTGGCCACCGCTTTTGCCACGGTCAATCTGGGGGTGTGCCTGTTCTACGCGACCATGGGAAGCGTCCTGGCGCGTTGGCTTCAACAGGGGGTGCTATGGCGCCTGTTCAACGGCTTTCTCTGCGGGCTTTTGGCGTTTTCGGGCCTGCTGGTGCTGTTCTACGGGCTGGTGTGACGGCGTGGCCGAGCGGCGCGCGCCTCAGGGCCACTTTGCCACCGGAGGCAGGGACATCAGCACCGCCTCGGGGTTGTGACCGGTTTGCAGGCCAAACATGGTGCCCCGGTCATAGACCAGATTGAACTCCGCATATCGGCCGCGCTTGACCAGTTGGATCTCGCGCTGCTCGTCTGTCCAAGGCTCTTTCAGATGGGCGTTGGTGACCGGCAGAAACGCCTCTAGAAAGGCGCGGCCCACATCCTGGGTGAAGGCGAAATCCGCCTCCCAGTCGCCGGTGTTGTGATCGTCATAGAAGATACCGCCCACACCGCGCGGCACGCCCCAATGCTTGATCATAAAATACTCATCCGCCCAGGCCTTGTAGCGCGGATAATAGCCCGGATCGTGCTGGTCACAGCGCGCCTTTAGGGCCGCATGAAAGCTGGCGGTGTCCTCGTCCACCTCGATCATCGGGTTCAGGTCCGAGCCGCCGCCGAACCACCAGGCCCCGGGCGTCCAAAACATGCGGGTGTTCATATGCACCGCCGGCGTCAGGGGCGAGCGCATATGGGCCACCAAGCTGATGCCCGCGGCCCAGAACCGTGGGTCGGTTTCCAGCCCTGGGATTTCCTTGCGCGCGGTCAGCGAGCGCTGGGCCCGCTCCTCCAACTGGCCAAAGACGGTAGAGATGTTCACGCCCACCTTCTCGAACACCCGACCCTCGCGCATGACGCTCATCACACCGCCGCCGCCCTCGCCGCCTGCGCGCAGGGTTTCTTTGCGCTCGAACCGACCGGGCGGCAGGTCCTTGAACGGCCCCCAATCCTGAGCATCTTCCAGCGCCTCGAACGCGTCGCAGATTTGATCTCGCAGATCGGCGAACCAAGCACTGGCCCGGGCTTTGCGCACATCAAAAGGGTCTTGGTGGGTCATTTTACACTCCTTTCGCGCAGGCGATGCAGGGCCGTGACAGGCGGACAAAAATCGGTTATGTCCATTTTGCGCCTGAAATGCCGCCCGCTGTCAACGCGACATTTCATAACTGTAAACTCAAATATACATGATGTCTCCTGCGGATCGCATGATCTCGCGGGCGCACCTGCCGCTTTCGGACTGTTCTTATGCTGCTGCGTCACTTTGAAAACATGGTGGA
>JBCBNR010000017.1:0-17087 GCA_039821665.1 Pseudomonadota bacterium | reverse complement strand
ACGCGCCCATGTTCGCGCTCAAAACACGCTACCAAGAGGGGGAGGAGCACGCCTGGGAGGCCGAGGATCTGCGGCGCGCATCATCCTACGGGGTCGCTGTAGTGTCAGCCTGGTTTAGTCCTCGGCGTCTTCGATCCCGTATTTCTGCAGGATCGGCCATTGGGAGGCGAGGAACAGAAAGGTCAGGATCAACTGTCCGAACGTGTCGAGCCAGACCCAAGCCTCTTGCCCCAACACACGCCATACAAACTCGTTGAACAGCGCCATGGCGGCGAAAAAGAACACCCAATTGCGGGTGAAAAGCATCCATCCCCGATCCTCAAGCGGCATCACAGGGCCCATGAGGTATTTCAGATAGGACCGGCCTTGGACAAACAGGCCCCAGCCCAAGATCGCCCCGAACAGCCCGTAGACCACCGTGGGGCGCATCTTGGTGAATGTCTCGTCGTTCAGCCAAACGGTCAGCCCGCCAAAGACCACCACCACAATCGCCGTAAAGACCGCCATGCGCGGCAGCTCGCGGGTCAGCGCATAGGTGATGGCAAGCGCTGCAAGCATCAAGGGCACAAAGGCGGCGGTGGCCACGATGATGCCCGAATACTCCGTCCCGCCGACGGTCAAGGTTTGATCCTTGTAGGCCTGGTAGATGCCGAAATAGGCCAGCACCGGGCCCAGTTCCAGGGCGAGTTTCAAGATGGGGTTGATCTGCTTATCTGCCATAATGCCCCTCTATCAGCCACCCAACTCGACCACAACTGCGCCCAGCGCGATGATGACCATCAAAGCAGCGCGCATCGGTCCCACCGGTTCACGCAGGATGGCCCAGCCAATCAGCGCGGCCCACACGGTGGAGGTTTCGCGCAAGACCGCCGCCTCGCCCACTTTATCCAGTCGAGTGGCGAGCATCACACTGCCGAAACTGACAAAAGCGATCAAAGCGCCCAACAGCCCGCGCAGCATCAGTGGCCCCGGTGTGGGCGGGTCGGCCAAGCGATGCCAGCGGCGCCAGGCGATGACTGGAAAAGCCAGGCCATCGACCACGAAGAACCAGACAAGGAAGGTGAACGGGTCCGGTGCCGCGCGCATCCCGTACGCGTCATAGACCGTATAAAGGGCCACAAAGAACCCCGTGAACAGCGCCAGCAAAAGGGCCGTGGCCAACACCTCTCGCCCCACAGGGGTGCGGGTCAGATTGAAGGCGGCGAGCCCAAAGATACCGCCCGACAGGATCGCAACGCCAGCCCATTGCGCAGGGGCAAACACCTCGTCAAAGACCAGCCAGGCGCCCACCACCGTGGCCAGCGGGCCGGTGCCGCGCACCACCGGGTAGACCACCGTATAGGCCGCCCGGGTATAGGCCATGGCCATCAGGTATTTGTAGAAAAAGTGGATGACGAAGGCCCCGCCCAGCAGCGCCCAAACGGCCCCATCCGGGCGCGGCACCACGAACAAGGCCACAGGCAGGGCCAGTGCGAAGTAGCAAAAATCGATCGCCCCTCGGGTCAGCCAAGGGTCATGTCGCCCCTTTTGCAGCGCGCCAAAGACCGCGTGGGCTAAGGCCGACAGCAAGGCGAGCGCCAGCGCCAGCCGGTGGCCCTCCGCCGTGCCCTCGATGCTGAGGATGTAGTCGCTCACGAAACGTGCAGGGCGCGCGCTGTGCGCAAGATCGCGGCGTTGTCCGGGGCAATCGCACCGGTTGGCAGATCGAGCATGTCTTCGAGGCCCGCGCGGGTATCCAGGCCCTCGCGCCCCGCCAGCCGCACCATGTCCCACGCGCAAGCGCCTTCGCCATGCAAAAGGCGCGGCAGATCAAGGCGGCTTTGGTCAAGAACCTGCCGGGTGGCTTGGTACTGCGCGACAGCCGCCTGCGGGCCAAGGTCGATCATCTCGATCAACACCCGAAGGCAGTCGCGCGCATGGGCAAAACCCAGCAAACGCTGAGCATCTTGGGGTGACCAAACGCCCGCCTCGATCCCTATGCCTCTGTCCATGAGGGCACGCATCTGCGCCTCCCAACCCGGCTCGGACAGATTGACGGATGCATAGTCTGGCAGTTCGTCCCAGCGCGCAATCTGTGCCAGGCGCGCGGCACCTTGTGGGGCGATCTGGGTGCTGGTGCCGATGCCCACAGGCACGCCGGGCACAGCCCTGCGAAGGGCGCGCAATGCGGCGGCAAGCGGCTCTGCCTCCAGCGTCTCAACCCCTGCCGCGTCTCTGGGGTGAACGTGCAGCGCGCCCGCACCGGCAGCCACCGCAGCACGGGCGTCGCGGGCAAGTTCATCTGGGCTGAGCGGGACGAAAGGATGGCCGCTGCGCGCACGATCCCCGTTCAAACAGGCCTGGAGCACTAGGCGTCCGCGCCTGTCAACGCTTTGGCAAAATCCTCTGGGTCGAAGGGGGCCAGATCATCGATCCCCTCGCCGACCCCGATGGCATGGATCGGCAACCCGAACTTTTCGGCCAAGGCCACCAGAACGCCCCCTTTCGCGGTGCCATCAAGCTTGGTCATCACCAAGCCGGTGACATCGGCGATGGCGCGGAACGTCTCCACCTGGCTCAGCGCGTTCTGACCGGTGGTGGCGTCGAGCACCAACAATGTGTTGTGCGGCGCCTCTGGGTCGCGTTTTCGCAAAACGCGCACGATCTTCGCCAACTCCTCCATCAGGTCGGTGCGATTTTGCAACCGCCCGGCGGTATCGATCAGCAACAGATCCGCGCCATCCGCCTCGGCCTTGGCCAGCGCATCAAAGGCAAGCGAGGCCGGGTCGCTGCCTTGCTCGGCCTTGAGCACCGGAACACCGGCCCTGTCGCCCCAGATTTGCAACTGTTCGACCGCCGCGGCTCGGAACGTATCGCCCGCCGCGATCACCACGGATTTGCCAGCGCTTTGGAACTGCAAGGCAAGTTTGCCGATGGTCGTTGTCTTGCCAGATCCGTTGACGCCCACCACCAGCACCACCTGGGGCTTTTTGGGAAAAAGCGGCATTGGCTTGGCCACAGGCTCCAACAGCGAGGTGACCTCTGAGGCCAGCAACGCCTTGATCTCGCCCGCACCGACCCGTCGCCCCATATGGGTGGCGGCCAAATTGGCAGTGACCTTAAGGGCAGTGTCGACCCCCAGATCGGCGGTGATCAACACGTCCTCCAGTTGTTCAAGCATCGCGTCGTCCAAGACGCGCTTGGGCGCGGCTGGGCTGCGCCCGGTCAAGCGATCCAGAAGACCGGGGCGCGGGGCTGGGGCCGGCTCCGGCGGCACAGGCGCATCTGCGCGCGGTGGTGCAGGCTTTGCCGCGGGAGCAGGCGTAGGTGCGGGCGCACTGGGGGCCAGGGGCGCGGCGGGTGCCAAAGGGGTTGGCATTGGATCTTGAGAGCTATCCTGTTGGATCTGTGAGGGCGTTGCCTGCACCGGTTTCGGTGACGCGGATGGGGGCGCGGGTGCAGTCTGGTTTGGGGCAGGCGTGGGTGTCTCCACCTCAGGCTCGGGGCTTGGCGCCTCGGCAATCACCTCGTCCAAAGCCTCATCCAGCTTGGAGGACGATTTGAACAACCTGTCTTTGAGTTTCTTGAAGAAAGCCATGGGGCACCCTGTGCAACGCTTCCCTGGAAATAGGCGCAAATGCGAGCAAACGAAAGGGGCCATTGGATCGGCCAAACCCCGCCCCTGCCCTGGATTTTTGCAAGATCGAGGCCTATAGTTGCGTGGTGAAATGGAGGGAACATGCGCCCCATCCTTGCCCTATGCGTTGCCTTTGGCCTGGGCCTGCCCGCCTTTGGGGCCGAGCCGACAGCGCCCGCGCCCGAAGTGGCCCCCGAACCCGGCGATATCCCGCCCGAGGAATGGCGCGCCCTGGTGCGGGGGCAAACCCTGCACTACCGCATCAATGGCGAGCATTGGGCGTTGGAACAATATGCCCCCTCCGGCAACGGCGTGGTGCTGCAATTGCTGCAATCGGGCGAGTGCCTGACCGGCACATGGGCCTATGACAGCGGCCAATACTGCTTTTCCTGGGACAGTGGCGAGACCTCGTGCTTCCGCCACACCCGTGTTGCGGGTCAGATCGTGGTGATCCACATGGTCGATGGGTCCCCCACGGGCGGCGTGCAGACAATGGACCTGGCCGGTGAAGTGCCCCTGACATGCGCCGGTCAATACACAAGCTAACCCCCTTTGCGGCAGCCCTCGTGGCGTGCTGCCTGTGCGCCCACGGCACACGCGCCGAGACGGTGATCACCGGCGATGCCTTCGAAGAGATGTCCACCGGCAAGGTGATGCGCTTTTCGCAAGACGGCGCCTATTACGGGGCCGAGCAGTTTTACGAAGGGCGTCGCAGCACCTGGCAATACGCCGATGGGTCCTGTGTGGACGGGATCTGGTACGAGGAACCGGGTGCGATCTGTTTCGACTATGAAGATGCCTCCCCCGCACAGTGCTGGGTGTTTGCCCAGCGCGAAGGGGGGTTTTTCGCCCGGCTGCGCGGCTCGGCTGCAACAGCGCCAGGTCAGTTGGAGCTGTTCAGCATCGACGAGACCCCGCTGACCTGCGCAGGGCCGGATCTCGGCGTCTGATCAGGCGCTAGAACAAGCTGCCTTGCTCGGGTTTCGAGGATGCTTTGCGTTTGGACGCAGGTGTCTGCGCGGATGGTTTTTTGGCGGTTGGCTTGGCGGAGGGCGGCGTGCTCGGCTGTGCGTCGTCCGTGGCAGCCACATCCAAGGCCCCGTCAGAGAAGTGCACGCTCAAACGGGCATCGTTCAGCGCCTCTGCGCGGGTGGCGCGCACGTGGCCGTCGGGACCTTTGATCACCGCATAGCCGCGCTGCAACGTCGCCTCATACCCCACCGTCTGGCGCACCCGCTCCACCGCGCGCAGACTGTCGGTGCGTTGGCGCAAGGCGCGTGCTATGGCGGGCGGAAGGCGTGTGGACAGGGCCTCCACACGCTCGGCCCCGCGCCGCAGGGCTGTTTGCGGGGCAGCGGAGCTGAGCCGCGCCGCGCGCTGCTGCACCCGGTCCACAAGGCGACCCAAGGTCTGGCTTTGGGCCCGGTCCGCGCGGGCGGTGAGACCTTGCAAGTGGTCCGCTAAGCGGCTCGGAAGGCTTGCGACAAGGCGCGGCGTCAAGCGCCCACCGGGCCCGGTGGCCAGCGCCAGGCGCTTGGCTTGCACAAAGCGGTCCAAGGCCGCCTCCAACCGCACAGTGGCCCCGTCAAGCCGTTGCGCAGGCGTTTGCAGCAGCGTTTGGGGCCGGGGCAGCGCCCGGGACAGATCGCGCAACCGGGTGCCTGCGCCGTCCAGCTGCCGAGCAATTGCGCGGCGGCGGCGCTCCTCCAACCCAGCCAAATGAGCCAAAAGGTCTCGGCGCACGGGCACGGCCATTTCAGCCGCAGCCGTGGGAGTGGGTGCGCGCTTATCAGCAGCAAAGTCTATCAAGGTCGTGTCGGTTTCATGCCCCACAGCCGAGATAACCGGAATCGTGCTGGCCGCTGTGGCGCGCACGACCACCTCTTCGTTGAAACCCCACAGATCCTCGATCGAGCCGCCGCCGCGGGCCACGATCAGCACATCCGGGCGCGGCAAGGCACCGCCTGGGCTCAGCGCGTTGAAGCCTTCGATGGCGCGCGCAACCTCTGCGGCGCACCGCTCTCCCTGCACGGTCACGGGCCACAAAAGAACCTTGCGCGCAAACCGGTCGCGCAGCCGGTGCAAGATGTCCCGGATCACAGCGCCCGAGGGCGAGGTGACCACGCCGATCACCTCGGGCAGATAGGGCAAGGGGCGCTTGCGCTCGGCCTCGAACAACCCCTCGGCCTGCAAGGCGACGCGGCGCGCCTCCAGCATGGCCATCAGCGCGCCGACGCCCGCAGGCTCCATCGTCTCAATGACAAGCTGGTATTTCGACTGGCCCGGGAAGGTGGTCATGCGCCCGGTGGCAATGACCTCCATCCCCTCCTCGGGTCGGGTGGTCAGGCGATTGACAGTCCCTTTCCACATCACCCCGGCAATGACCGCACGGTCGTCTTTGAGATCCAGGTAAAGATGCCCCGAGGCAGGTCGCGCGATGCGCCCAAGCTCGGCGCGCACCCGCACATGGGAAAACGCGCCCTCGACGGTCTTTTTCACAGCACCCGACAATTCGCTGGGGGTGTATTCGGGCACGTTGGGCGGGCCGTCCGGTGCTGCGTCCTCGAAGAGATCAGACATGCTTGTGCCTCCTGCCGCGCAATCCTAGAAGACATGGCACGGAAGGCCAAGGAGGTGGCGCATGAACATTCTAATCCTTGGTGGCGGCGGGCGCGAGCATGCGCTTGCCTGGGCCTTTTCCCAGAACCCGAAATGCGCGCGTCTGGTGATGGCCCCGGGCAATGGCGGCATGGCGGCCTTGGGGCCTTGCGTGCCCATCGACATCAATGATGGCGCGGCGGTGGTGGCCCTGGCCCGGGCCGAGGAGATTGACCTGGTGGTCATTGGCCCCGAGGCGCCCCTGGTCGCTGGTGTGGCGGATGCTGTCCGCGCGGCGGGCATCGCGTGTTTTGGCCCCTCGGCGGGTGCCGCACAGTTGGAGGCGAGCAAGCAGTTCACCAAAGAGGTTTGTGCTGCGTGCAATGCGCCCACCGCCCGCTCGGCCTATTTCGAAGCAGTCGAGCCTGCCTTGGCCTATTTAGAGGAGCGCGGCGCGCCCATCGTCGTCAAGGCCGATGGCCTGGCCGCGGGCAAGGGTGTTACGGTGGCCGAAGATATGGACCAGGCGCGCGGGGCGGTGCGCGCGATCTTTGAGGGGCAGCAGAGCGAAGGCGCTGCGGTGGTCATCGAAGAGAAAATGGAGGGCGACGAAGCCTCGCTCTTTGTGTTGTGTGACGGTCAGACCGCCCTGCCGTTTGGCACGGCCCAGGATCACAAGCGCGCCTTTGACGGCGATATGGGCCCCAACACAGGCGGGATGGGGGCTTATTCCCCCGCACCCATCGCGGATGCAAAGCTTGTTTCCCGCGCCATGGACGAGATCGTCACGCCGACCTTGGCCGAGATGGCGGCGCGCGGCACGCCCTTCCAAGGGGTGCTTTATGTGGGTCTGATGATCCAAAACGGGGCGCCCCGTTTGGTGGAATACAATGTGCGCCTGGGCGATCCGGAATGCCAGGTGCTGATGATGCGCCTGGGCGGCCAAGCGCTCGACCTCATTGACGCGTGTGCCTCTGGACGACTTGCGGGGATGCAGGTGCATTGGGCCGATGACCATGCTCTCACGGTGGTCATGGCCGCCCAAGGCTATCCCGGGGCCTATGGGACGGGGGAGGTTTTGGGGGGCCTCGATCTGCGCATGCCAGGCTCGGTGGTGTTCCACGCGGGCACAGTGCAGAACGGAGCTGAGATACTCAGCGCAGGCGGCCGGGTCTTGAACGTTACCGCACGGGGGCCAAGCCTGGCCGCGGCGCGCGACCTGGCCTACGGTCGGCTGGAGGCGGTGGCGTGGCCCGGGGCCATGTATCGCCGCGATATCGGCTGGCGCGCGTTGACGTAAAGCATGCTGGGGGCTTTGCCCCAGGGCCTTATGGCCCTTCCCCAGAGTATTTTTGGAAACTCGATAGCACACGCGCCGTCTAGGGACAGGTGCGTGCGGCTTTGAGGCTTTCGGGACCTGTGAAGGGGCCAAGGGGGCGAGAGATCAGGGTCTGGCCATCAAGCGCCGTGGCAAGGACCTGGGACCAACTGGCATTGGCGGTGATCACCTCTGGCCCGGTGCCGCAATCGCGTACACCGCCTGAGATGAAATCCTCGCCAATGCGGTGGTTGGAATGGCCGGGGGCGGCAGCGATCTGCACAAACCGCCCGTTCCGGGGGGTGACCACGCGCAAGGTGCGCGCAAGATGCGGTCGGTCCACAAAGGCGACATCAAGCTGCCCATCCCCGTCGAAATCCGCGATACCCGCGGGGGCGAGCCAGCGGTTTTGGCGGCCGATATGCGGGGTCTCGGCGATCTTGATCAGGCGCAGGCCCTGGGCATCTTGGTCCAGGGTATAGGCCGCCAATTGCGCGCCGGCCCCTTGGGCGCTTTCGACCACGATCACCCAGATCTCGCCATTGGGCCCCATCGGCGCGCAGCGCGGGGCGAGATCCTCGAACACGCGGGTTTCTGGCAAGCTCAGGCCCACGGTCAGCGGCACGGTCGCTTGCGCGCCGAGGCGGGCGGGCACCGTTACGGTGACTTCCAGTCCCGACCATTCCAAGCAGTCGCCGAGCACGCAATGGGCGTAGCGGTCCGTGGGGCCGACGAAGCGCGCAGTCTCACAGCTGTGATCGAGCGCGCCTGCCAGCGCCAGCCCCGGCCACAGAAGTGCCGCCAGGACCGTGCGGATCATACCTGCTTTTCAGGCATGCGCACGACCAGACCATCGAGCGCGTCCGTGACCTTCAACTGACAGGTCAGCCGCGAGGTGGCGGGATCGGGCTGATAAGCAAAATCCAGCATGTCCTCTTCCATATCCTCTTTGGCGGGCAGCTTGTCGGTCCAAGCCGGATCCACATAGACATGGCAGGTGGAACAGGCGCAGGCGCCGCCGCAATCCGCATCGATGCCCGGAATGTTGTTGTCCCGCGCGCCTTCCATGACCGTGAGCCCGGTGGCCACCTCCACCACATGCTCGGTGCCGGAATGTTCGATATAGGTGATCTTTGCCATGGAGCGGATGTCCTTCGCTGGTCTGTGCTTGTCGTGCGTGCAACCTAAGGGATTTGGATCGCGCGTCTATCCCAAAAGCGCGGGCCCAAAAGCGCGGGCCTCAAAAGCGTGGGCCTCAAAAGCGCGGCTCCCAAAGCCCCGGGCGATGGGCAGGACGCATGGGGTTGCGATGGGGTGAATTTGTTCTATTTTCGTTCTCATGGAGATCCAAGCCAACAGCTATTTGCCCCCCTATCCGCGCCCGCCAGCGGCCTTGCCTGCACGCTTGCTGCATCTGCCTGATCAGGGCGAGCGTGTGGTGGTCGCGGGCTTGGTGTTGGTGCGCCAGCGGCCCGGCACCGCCAAGGGCGTGATCTTTTTGACGTTGGAGGACGAGACCGGCGTGATCAATGTGGTGGTCTGGAAGAAGATTTATCTGGCCTTTCGCCGGGCGGTGATCGCGGGGCGGTTGCTTCGGGTGACCGGCCCCATTCAGCGCGACGGGGATGTGGTGCATGTGATCGCCCAGACGGTGGAGGATATCTCCGATATGCTGGACCGCTTGGCCGATGGACGCACAGCCCCAATGGGCGAGCCGGTGAACACCTATGACGCACGGGGGGTGCGCTAAAACCAAACGCGCCCCCGGGGTCGGGGGCGCGTTGACGCCTGTGTCACCCTGACAAAGGCAAAGCCTTTGTGCAGTGTTTAGCTTTCCGTGGACAGGGCCACAAAGCGCGGAGAGCCTTCGCGGCGCACCAGCAGAAGGATGGACTTGCGCCCCGCCTCCACCGCGGCATCAAACCGCGCCTTGATCTCGCCGGGGGTCAGCACCGCCTGTTGACCAATCTCGGTGATCAAATCGCCCGCGCGCAGGCCCTTTTCAAAGGCCTCGCTGTCCTCATCCACATCGAGCACGATCACGCCGTCTTCTCCATCGGGCACGTTGTATTCTGCCCGGGTCTCTGGCGAGAGGCGCGACAGGGTCATGCCCAACAACGCCATCTCGGACGTCTCCACCGGAGCCTCGGCCGCGGCATTGACGATCTCGGCGGTCTCGCGGCGGCCCAGGGTCACCTTCAGCGTCTCGGTCGCACCATCGCGGAACACCACGACGCGCACGGATTTGCCGACCTCGGTCTCACCGACCATGCGAACCAGTTCGCGCGTATCCTCGACCTCATTGCCGTCGAAATTGGTGATCACATCGCCCGCTTGAATGCCCGCAAGCTTCGATGGGCCGTCGGGCACATCCGTGACCAGCGCACCCTCGGCGCCGTCGAGGCCCAGGGCCTCGGCTACATCAGGGGTGATGTTCTGGATCGACACGCCAAGCCAACCGCGGCGGGTCTCGCCGAACTCTTTGAGCTGGCCCACCACACGCTCCACCACCGCGGACGACATGGAAAAGCCGATGCCGATAGAGCCGCCATTGGGCGACAGGATCGCGGTGTTCACGCCGATCACATCGCCGTCCATGTTGAACAAGGGGCCACCAGAGTTGCCCCGGTTGATCGCAGCATCGGTCTGGATGAAGTCGTCATAGGCGCCTTGCAGCGCCCGGTTGCGCGCCGAGATGATGCCGGCGGAGACCGAAAACCCCTGGCCCAGCGGGTTACCGATCGCCAGCACCCAGTCGCCCACACGGGCGATGTCACTGTCGCCAAACTCCACGAAAGGCAGCGGTTGATCAGGGTCCACTTTCAACAGTGCCACATCCGTGCGCGGATCGGTGCCCACCAGCTCTGCCGGCAGTTCGGTGCCATCGAAGAACTCGATCAAGATCTCGTCGGCGCTTTCGATCACGTGATTGTTCGTCACGATAAAGCCGTCTGCCGAAATCACAAAACCGGACCCAAGGGCCGAGCCCCGGCGCTCTCGCGGTTGGCCACGCTCGGGCTGACGCTCCATGAAATCGCGGAAGAAATCCTCCAACGGCGAGCCTTCGGGCACGATGGGACGCGGGCCCGCGGGCTGCGTCACAGTCGTTGTGGTGGTGATGTTGACCACCGAAGGGCTTAGCCGCTCGGCCAAATCGGCAAAGCTGTCAGGTGCGCTGCGCGAGGACGCTGGCATCGCACTGGTCAGCGCCACAGCCAGTGCTGTTGCAAACGCCAGCATGGGCGCGCGCAGGTCTGGCCAGGTACGGGTCAGGGTAGCTGCATGCATGATAGGAATGGCCTCCAAAACTGCTTGGTCTTTTGTGGTGAGCGCCCCGGGTGTGGGGCCCTTGCGTCTTACAAATGGTCGAGACTTG
The DNA here is from genome assembly GCA_039821665.1 of Pseudomonadota bacterium. Taxonomy (GTDB): domain Bacteria; phylum Pseudomonadota; class Alphaproteobacteria; order Rhodobacterales; family Rhodobacteraceae; genus CANLSM01. Next base: position 6,179 of record JBCBNR010000017.1, on the reverse strand, counting down.
GGCAGAAACAAGTTTTTCCGATCTGACAGGGGCGTCACGGCTGTGTGAAAGCAGTGTCACATTTGGTGCCGCGAGCAGTCATTGGGCGCAGTCTTTTGGGGGCAATATCTGGGGCGGGCATCGAAAGCGCCAGTACCCAGCGCAGTCGCGCTGCCCGCGCGCCCGCTGCTAGCCCAACGCTTTGGATGCAGCGACCAGCGCCACGCCCAGGGCGACAAACGCAAGGCCGCCCAAGCGCAGGGTCTCGGGCGACATCTCGTCCAGGGCCTTAAGAATATCGTGCAAACGCCGAGGGGCCAGTGCAAGCACCAGCCCCTCGATCACGGCAACCAGGCCGAAGCCCAGCAAAAGATCACTCCACACGGCCCGTGTCAGCCTTGAGGTAATCGAAGAACTCGCTGTCGGGCGAGATCACCAGGGTCGAGTTTTCGCCCTTCAAGCTTTCCTCATAGGCGCGCAGGGAACGGTAGAAGGCAAAGAACTCGGGGTCGCGACCAAACGCCTCGGCAAAGATCGCGTTACGCTGAGCGTCCGCTTCACCGCGCGCGATGTCCGAATCCCGCTGGGCCTCCGACACCAATTCCACCGACGTTCGGTCGGCTTGGGCGCGCACCCTTTGGGCCGCTTCCTCGCCGCGGGCACGCTCGTCACGGGCTTCACGCTCCCGTTCCGCTTGCATCCGTTGGAAGGTGGCCTCCAGGTTGCCTTCGGGCAGATCAGCACGTTTGATCCGCACATCGACCACTTCCAGACCGATGGCACGGGCTTGGATGATGGCCGCGTCCCGGATCTGGTTCATCAACGACACACGATCGGCAGACAGGATGGTGTTCGACGACACCGAACCCAGAACGGTCCGCGTCTCGTCGTTCAAGATCCGACCCAAGCGGGCCTCGGCCTGGCTCAACCCGCCAGCGCCCACGGCTTGGCGGAACTGCACCACGTCCGAGATGCGGTACCGCGCGAACGCATCAACCACCAGACGCCGATCATCCAAAGGCGTGACTTCCAAAGGTTGGGTGTCGAGCGATTGGATCCGGTCATCATACCGCACCACGTTTTGGATGAACGGGATCTTAAAGGCGAGCCCCGGTTCTTCCTTCACGGATTTGACCTGACCGAATTGCAGGACCAGGCCCTTCTGTCGCTCATCCACGATGTAGACCGCATTCACGGCCAAAAACAGGATGCCGACGACAAAGGCGATCAGAACAGTTGTACGTGTCATTGGTTCGCCTCCCCAGAGCGGCGCAGCTCGTTGAGCGGAAGATAGGGCACAACGCCCTGCCCGCCGCCGCCACCGGTGGCCCCTTCATCAATGATGATTTTGTCCACATTGCCGAGCACACGTTCCATCGTCTCTAGATAAAGACGCTTGCGCGTGACTTCCTCGGCCTTTGTATACTCATTAAAGACCGCGACAAAGCGGCTGGCCTCACCGGTGGCCTCGTTCACCACTTGGGCGCGATAGGCTTCGGCCTGTTCCAGCAACTCGGCGCTTCGACCACGGGCTTCGGCGAGGATTTGGTTGGCATAGGCGTCCGCACGGTTTTGCAGGGTGTTTCTATCCTGCTCGGCGCGCTGCACGTCCAAAAACGCCTCGATCACCTCTTGGGGTGGGTCGGCCTTGTCAAAGTTCAGACGCACGATCCGCACGCCACTGTCATAGGTGTCCAAGGTTTGTTGAATGAGGCCTTCGACCTCCTCGGCGATCACACCTCGATCCCGGTTCAAGATCGGTGCCAGTTCCGAGCGACCGATCACTTCGCGCATCGCACTTTCGCTGACCGCTTGGATGGTTTCCTGCGGGTCTGCAAGATTGAAGAGATAGCGCGCCGGGTCCGAGATGTTCCACACCACCTCGAAATCGATGTCGATGATGTTCTCGTCGCCGGTCAGCATAAGCCCGCCATCGCCACGGCCCACGCCGATCATTTCCGAGTTCTCTCGGGTCACGGCCAGGATCTCTTTGGTCACCACCGGCCAGGGCGCGAAGTTCAGGCCCGGCTCACCGACGGAGCTGAAGCTGCCCAAAAACAGCTCCACCGATTGTTCTTCGGGCTTGACCGTGTAGAACGATGCAAAGACCCAAAGGCCCGCAAGCGCGAGCGCCCCGATGACCAGGCCACCGCGGCCCAACCCTTCGGGTGTGGCACCGCCACCCCCGCCGCCGCCGCCGCCGCGACCACCCATCAGAACCTTAAGCTGTTCCTGGCCCTTGCGGACGATATCATCGATATCGGGGACGGGTTTATTGGGACCACCTTGGCCATTGTTGCCGCCGCGGTTTCCGCCACCATTTTGGCCGCCGCCCCAGGGGCCACGACCATCGTCACCGCCGCCTTTGTTGCCGCCACCGCCGCCCCATGGGCCACCGGAGTTGTTCGAATAGGGCATTCGCCTCATCGTCCTTTGTTAGTGCGTTTCAAACCTGTGTGTTACCTGTAGAGTTGCGGGCCGTTTTCAAGTGCGACGCCTAGCCCTGCACCGGGTCGCGCAGCGTCACCAGTTCTTCGGCCGCTGTTGGGTGCACGGCAACGGTGCGATCGAAATCTTCCTTTGTGGCCCCCATCTTCACAGCAATGCCCACCATTTGGATCATCTCGCCCGCCGCAGGCCCGACGATATGGACCCCCAAAACCTTGCGCGAGCGCTTATCGATGATCAGCTTCATCATCATCCGCTCCTCGCGACCCGCGAACGCGTGGAACATGGGCCGGAAGGTCGTGCGGTAAACCTCGATATCATGGGTCTCCTCGGCCGCCTCTTGGGTCAAGCCCACCGTGCCCATTTCGGGCTGGGTGAACACGGCTGTGGGGATCAGGTGGTGATCCACCGGTGTCGGATTGGCCTTAAAGACGGTCTCGGCAAAGGCCATGCCCTCGCGGATGGCCACAGGCGTCAATTGCACCCGGTCCGTGACATCGCCAATGGCATAGACCGACGGGATGGCGGTTTGCGAATACTCATCCACCGGGATCTTGCCGCCCTTTCCCAGGGTCAGGCCCAAAGCGTCCAGCCCCAACCCGGCAGAGTTGGGGTTACGCCCGGTTGCGTAAAGCACCGTGTCAAACGTGCTCTTGGAGCCGTCGGTGCAGGTGACCTCCAATCCCTCTTCGGTCTTGTCGATGCGCGTGGCGTCCCGGCCCACATGCAGATCGATGCCCTTTTTCATCATCTCTTCGGCGATATGGCCGCGCACCTCGTCGTCAAAGCCGCGCAAGATCTGCGCGCCGCGGTAGAACTGTGTGACCTCCGTTCCCAGGCCGTTCATGATGCCCGCGAATTCGCAAGCGATGTATCCGCCGCCCACGATCAACATGCGCTTTGGCTGCTGGGGCAGATAAAAGATCTCGTTGGAGGTGATCGTATGCTCGATGCCCGGCAGGTCCGGCTTGAACGGCGTTCCGCCTGTGGCAATCAGGATATGCTTGGCTACAAACCGCTCGCCCGTGGAGAGAACCACCGTATGGGCATCCTCCAGGGTCGCGGTTGCGCGATAGGTCGTGACCCCGGCCTTGTGAAGGTTGCTTTCATAAGCGCCCTCCAATCGATCAATCTCGCTGTCCTTGCGCGCAATGAACCCGGGCCAATCAAACGCGCCTTTGGTGACGTCCCAACCAAAGGCCCGGGCGTCTTCCATCATCTCGGAAAACCCCGAGGCGAACACCATTAGTTTTTTGGGCACGCATCCCCGGATCACGCAGGTCCCGCCAAAGCGGTGCTCCTCCGCGAGGGCGACCGTGGCCCCAGCCATCGCGCTCCACCGTGCGGCGCGCACCCCGCCAGAGCCGCCACCGATCACAAAAAGGTCGTAGTCAAACGCCGACATTGGGATCTGCCTTTACCAAAATCTCTGCCAGTTCGGTCAAATCGACGTCTTCGGGCCAAGGGTGTGTCACCCGCCCGCCCTTTTCCAGCACCTGTGCAGCACCTGCAGGCGCGCCGATCACAACCCGGGTCGCGATGTCCAAAAACAGGCCGGTTTCCACCACGCCTGTCAGCGATTTAAGCGTGTTGTGCACCGCCCGGGCATCGTCGATCTGACCAAAGGCAAGATCAACGATGAAATTCCCCTCATCGGTGACAAACGGCTCTGACCCCACCATGCGGCGCTGTGGGGCGACACCAAGCGCGTGTTCGATGCGCGCGGCAGTGCCTTGCCAACCAAAGCGCACAATCTCCACCGACAGGGGAAAGGCGCCCAGCTTTGCCTTCTCTTTTGACGGATCGGTGATCACCACCATCTGATCGGCGGCCACCGCGACCAACTTTTCTTGCAACAGCGCGCCGCCTGCGCCCTTGATCAGGTTCAACTGGGGGTCGAACTCATCCGCACCATCAACGACCAGGTTTAGGTTGGGCGTGTCTTCCAAGCTCGACAGGGACAAACCCAGCGTCTTTGCCTGCTGTGCGGTCACGGACGAGGTGGCCACGCAGGTAACGCCAAGATTGGCCTTGCGGTTGCGATAGGCCAGATACCGCACCAGCCAAGCGGCGGTGGAGCCCGTGCCAAGCCCCAAGCGCATACCGGGGCGCACATATTGTGCGGCATGTACCGCAGACACCAGTTTGCCCTGCTCGGCCTGGGATAACGGAAGAAAGACGGTCATGCGCTATGGGTTCCCGACGGAAGGTCGCCCCTCTATAAGCGCTTGATCCGGCAGGTGCGAGGGGTGATTGCGCCTTGTTCTGCGCGAATGCGTGGTGAAAGGTCGTAAATCGCCGCGCGTAGCAGGTCGCGTGGGCGCACCCACAACACGAAAGATACAGCGGCGCCTCTGTCGAAAGGGAATAAGATGTTTTTGTCGGTGTTTGATATGTTCAAAATCGGCATCGGCCCGTCAAGTTCCCACACGATGGGGCCTATGGTAGCCGCGGCCCGGTTCCTGGACGATCTGCGTGCAGGCCGCGGGCTGATCCCGGGTGCGGGTGCGCCGGTGCGTTTGGCCGCGCGACTGCACGGCTCGCTTGCGTTTACCGGCAAGGGCCATGGCACCGATCGGGCGGTGGCCCTTGGTTTCGCGGGGTTTGTGCCCGAAACCATGGACCCGGATCAGGCGGAGGCGGCCCTGGACGCACTGCGCTCAACCGGCACAGTGACCCCCAGCGGACTGCCGCCCCTGGAGTTTGCGCCCGAGCGGGACATCGCGTTTGACTACGGCCCCCCCTTGGAAGCCCATGCCAATGGTTTGGTGCTGATGGCCTATGATGGGCGCGATCACTTGGCGATGTCCGAGACGTACTTTTCGATCGGGGGCGGCTTTGTCCGCTCGGCCCGCGAGATGACCAAGGGCGAGGCGAGCGCACCGCCTGCAGACGTGCCCTTCCCGTTTCGCGATGCCAAAACCATGCTGGCCATGGCCCGCGCGTCGGGTCTGAGCATTGCCCAGATGAAACGCGAAAACGAGCTGAGCCAGGGCAGCGCTGCCGCCCTTGACGAGGGGTTGACGCGCATCTGGTCGGTTATGGAGGCTTGCATAAACCGAGGGCTGAGCACAGAGGGCGAGTTGCCCGGGGGCTTGCAGGTAAAGCGCCGGGCCAAAGGCATTCATGACGCGCTCAGCGCCGAGCATGGGGCAAACCAACCAGCCCCCCATCTGATCAACGATTGGATTTCGGCATACGCCATGGCCGTGAACGAAGAAAATGCGGCAGGCGGCCAAGTGGTGACAGCACCCACCAATGGGGCCGCGGGCGTGGTGCCCGCCGTGCTGCGCTACCATCTCGACCATGTGCCAGGGGCCCATCGCGACCAGGTGCACGAGTTTCTGCTGACCGCCGCTGCCATCGGCGGGCTGATCAAAACCAACGCGTCCATTTCGGGGGCCGAAGTGGGCTGTCAGGGCGAGGTGGGATCTGCCGCGGCCATGGCCGCCGCTGGCCTTTGCGCCGTGTTGGGCGGCACGCCCGCACAGGTGGAAAACGCAGCCGAAATTGCCCTGGAGCATCATCTGGGCATGACCTGTGATCCCATCAAAGGCCTGGTCCAGGTGCCTTGTATCGAGCGCAATGGCCTGGGCGCAATCAAGGCCGTGTCGGCAGCGTCCCTGGCCCTGCGCGGCGACGGCACGCACCTTGTCCCGCTCGATGCGTGCATCGAAACCATGCGCCAGACCGGCGCCGACATGAGTGAGAAGTACAAGGAAACGTCCCTCGGCGTTCTCGCCGTCAACGTG
>JBCBNR010000016.1:0-17199 GCA_039821665.1 Pseudomonadota bacterium | reverse complement strand
CGCACATCTTGGCTCGGATCTTGGGCATGTAGAGCTCGGGTCGCAGCGCTTGGGTCAAGGAGCCCAAACGGGCCCCCGAAGGGGCTTGTCCTTGAGGCAAGGGCTGCGTGCCCGCACCCTTAATAGGGCGCTTTGAGGGGCAGATTGCCCCCTCAAACGCCTCCCCAGCCGAGGCGAACCCCTGCCCCCGGGCACCCGCACCTGCCAGGACGCACCCTCCGCCGCCGTTGCCCGAATGGGCATAAGGCGGCTTGAAAGGCGTGGCCGCGCATGCAGCCTCCGCTCGCTAGCTTTTGCGAAACTTCTGCACGCGTTTGGGCCGTTTGGCCTCGAACGGGTTATCACCGCCGCGCAACATCAGCCGGATCGGCACGCCGGGCATGTCGAAATCTCGCCGCAGACCGTTCACCAAGAACCGCTGATAGTCTTTAGGCAGCGCCTCGGGGATGGAACAAAAGGCCACGAAACTGGGCGGACGGGTTTTGACCTGGGTCATGTAGCGCAGCTTCAAGCGCCGCCCCCCCGGTGCGGGTGGGGGATGGGCGCTGACCTCGCCGGCGAGCCACTGGTTCAGCTTCGCGGTAGGCACCCGCCGGTTCCAAACCCCGTGGGCCGAGAGGACGGCTGCGTGCAATTTGTCCAGACCCCGGCCCGTTTGCGCCGACAGCGTCACCAGGGGCGCGCCGCGCAGTTGCGGCAACAGCCGCGCCAAGTTCTCGCGCAGGCGCTTTGCGGTCTCGCTTTTGTCCTCTTCCGTGTCCCATTTGTTGACCGCGAACACGACAGCCCGCCCCTCACGCTCGGCCAGATCGGCGATGCGCAGGTCTTGCGTATCGAAGGGCGAGGCGACGTCGATCAGCAACACCACCACTTCGGCGAACTTCACCGCCCGCAGCCCATCAGCCACGGACAGCTTTTCCAGTTTTTCCTGAACCCGCGCCTTTTTGCGCATGCCCGCGGTGTCAAAGATCCGCATGGGCACGCCGTCCCAGTTCGTTGTGACCGCAATCGCATCCCGGGTGATCCCCGCCTCGGGGCCCGTCAGCAAGCGCTCTTCCCCCAAAATCCGGTTCACCAAAGTGGATTTTCCCGCATTCGGCCTGCCGATCACGGCAATCTGCATCGGGCGTTCGGGGGCATCCTCGCCCGTGCCATCCTCGTCCACCACAAGCTCTGTCACCGCCTCTTCGGCCTCGCTTTGGGCCGCTGCAACCAGGGGGGCCACCGCATCGGCAAGATCTAGCATCCCCTCCCCATGCTCGGCCGAGATCAAAACAGGCTCGCCCAGGCCCAGACCGAATGCGTCCAACGCACCGTCGCGGCCCGCATGCCCCTCGGCCTTGTTGGCGGCCAAGATGATGTGCTTTGCCCGCTTGCGCAGCATTTGCGCCAATTGTTGGTCGGCGGCGGTGACGCCTGCACGCGCGTCGATTAAAAAGACTACGGCATCAGCGGCATCCACCGCGCGCTCGCTGAGGCCGCGCATGCGCCCGGCCAAGCTGTCTTCGGGCGCGTCCTCCAGACCGGCTGTGTCGACCACGCGAAATCGCAACGCGCCCAGGCGCGCATCGCCCTCGCGCAGGTCGCGGGTCACACCGGGTCGATCATCGACCAAGGCCAGACGGCGGCCGACCAACCGGTTGAACAGGGTGGACTTGCCCACATTTGGGCGTCCGATCAGGGCAAGGGTAAAGCTCATGGGCCTTCCCTTAGCGCCTCTGTCGCCCAAGCGCCATGGCGCATGGCGTGCACCACAAGATCAGCGGAACGCGACCAGGCGTCCGGCCTGGGTCAGCACCAAAAGCTGACCGCCTGCCACAATCGGCGCGCTGGCCGCCCCACCGGAAAGCGGGGTCGGCGCATCCTCGGCCCCGGTGGTCGGGTCATAGGCCCGGATCAACCCGTCGGAGCCCGCCACCAACACCCGCCCCCCGGCCAGGACCGGGCCATAATGGGTAATTCCACCGCGTCTGCGCTCGGGCCGCTCCCACAATGGCAGGGATTGGCGCCAGACAATCTCGCCCGTGCTGGCAAGCAGGCGCATCACTTCGCCTGCATCGGTGACCAGAAACAGGCTGTTGTCCACGGGCACCACGGGGCCAAGCGCGCCTTCCTGCTGGGTCCACAACCGCTCGCCCGAGCGGCGGTCGAGCGCGATCAGGCGGCCCGCCTGGTTGCCCGCATAGACAATGTCATTGTCGATCACCGGGTCGCCGGTCACATCCGAGATGGAGGCGCGCACCAAGCCGCGCCGTCCGCCCGAGATCGCCGCCGACCAGATCCGCCGCCCATTCGAGGTCAGCACCCCCATCACTTCGCCCGAGCGGAAGGGAAGCACGGTCACGGGCCCGCGAATGGCAGGGCTCGCCCCACCCAGAAAGCCAGCGCCCAGACGCACGCCTTGGACACGCCAGACCACGCCGCCTGTGGTTGCATCCAGGCCAAACGCCGTATCCGCGCGGGTCACCGCCACGACACGCCCGCCAGACACTGCCGGGGCCGCCTGCAACGTCGCATCCAAACCAGTGCGCCAAAGAACGGAGCCATCCTGGGGCGACAGCGCCACCACCTCGCCAAACCCGGTGGTCGCGTAAAGCACGCCCTCGTCAAACGCGAGGCCACCGCCCAGGCCAAGATCCGCCTGCTCGCCCTCGGGCGTCAGGTTCGTGCGCCACTGCACAGCGCCGCTGGTGCTGAGCGCCGTGACCGTTTGCGCGCTGTCCATGGCAAACGCCCGACCGCCTGCGACGATGGGGGCAGAGGTGAGGCGCGCACGCCGGGTGGCGCCGCGCCCGATCTCCACCGACCAGGCTTGGGTCAAGGGCAATTCCAGGGCCGCATGGTCCTGTTTGTGGGTCGTATTCCCCGCAACATGGGTCCAATCGGTTTGGGCGCGCGCGGGTGGCAGGGTCAGGGCCGGCAGATCGTCTGCCTCCAAAACCGCGCTGTCGGGGCGGATCGCCTCGCGCTCGCCCGACAGGATCAATTCGCGCTCGGCGCAGGCGCCCAGGGCCCCCAAAAGCGCCGCTGCCGCTGCAAGACGCCAGGTCTTAGCCATTGGAAGCAGCCTCGCTTGCCTCATCTGAGATCGGCAGAAGATCGGGCAATTCCTCCCCCAGCACCACCAAGAGCTGGGCTGCACGCTCTCGCACACCCTGGGGCACACTCAGATCGCTGTAAAGCGCGCGAAATCCGTCTAGGGCGGCTTCCAAGTTGCCGTTGCTCATCTCCACATAGGCCTGCTGTTCGCGCGCAAGGGCGGCAAAAGGTGCGCCGGGCTGGGCCAGCGCATCTAGGATCGCCAGGCGGTCCTCGACACTCAAGCCGCTGTCCGCAAGGCCGCCCAAGCGCAGACGCGCCACATCGCGCAACAGCGCATCGGTGCTGTTGTCGTTGATCAGCGCCTCCAGCGTATTGCGCGCGCCCACGGGATCGTTCTGCTGAGCCTTGGCCGAGGCCTCGGCCAATCGCGCAAGCGGTGCGGCTTGAGTGTCGCTCAAGGAAGACAGGGCCTGGGCCCGCGCGGCCAAATCAGGCTCCGCCAAGGCCGCACGCAGCGCATCGCCATTGGCCTGGGCCGTGGTGGTCGCCGTGAATTTGCGCCACTCCAAAAAAGCCGCGCCGCCGACGATGACCACGATCGCGGCGGCTATGGCCCATTTGTATCTGTTGAGGACCATCAGCAGACGGTCCCGGCGGACCTCCTCGGTCACCTCATTCAGAAAGGAATCGCTCTCACTCACACCGGGCCTCCCGCCATTTGAGCGCGGACCCTAAACCCCAGCGCGGGGGGAGAAAAGCCCCAGTGGCGGCATAAGAGCCACAGGTTTTATGCTGCATGTGCGAAAAAGAGGGGCAGCGCCCCCGGTCGCGCTTGATCGCTTAGTGAGAACTGCTTACATAGCCCCAAGTGCCCGAAAGCGCGGCACCCAGTTGCGCAGCCCGGGTCATCCAACCCAGTTGCGCGCACGTAGGATAGATTGAAAGATATCAGCGCAGCACCGTAGGTTTGGCGCACCGTTTTGGGGAGATCCCGGGCAATGAAACTCAAACGCCTGGTGTTTAAGACGATACCGACGCTTTTAACCTCGGCCCTGGTGGCGGGTACGCTTTACATGGTGGTGATGGAGCGTGACAGCCTGCGCGCCTTTGCCCAAGCAACTGCGGTGGCAGAGGATGAAACGACGGATGCCGCCCCGCAAGGTGAGGTTCCGGTTTCGGTCGTGGTCTACAAAAGCACCGCAAAAGTGGTGGACCGGGGTCTGGTGTTGACCGGTCGGACAGAAGCCGCACGCAAAGTGGATGTTCGAGTGGAGACCGCTGGCAAGGTGGTGTCCGAGCCTTTGCGCAAAGGCCAGGTTGTTGCTGAAGGCGACGAAATGTGCGTGCTCGACAGCGGCACCCGCGAGGCAGAGCTTGCCTCCGCCAAGGCCCGTCTGGTGGAAGCGCAGACCGCCGACAAGGCCGCCTCGGCCCTGGCAAAACGCGGATTTACGGCAGAGACGGCGGCGGCCTCCTCTCGCGCGGCGCTGGAAAGCGCAATGGCCTCGGTCGAACAGGCTGAGGAAGAGCTGGATAAGTTGACCATCCGCGCGCCGTTTTCTGGCATTTTGGAAAGCGATACGGCCGAGCTTGGGTCATACCTGCAGCCCGGTGCGGCCTGTGCAACGATCCTATCGCTCGACCCGATCAAACTGGTGGGGTTCGTGCCCGAGAAAAGCGTAAACACGCTGGATGTGGGCACCCAAGCGGGCGCCCGGCTGATCACCGGCCAGGAGGTTTTGGGCAATGTCTCTTTCCTCTCACGATCCGCCGATGAAGTGACGCGGACGTTTCGGGTTGAAGTGCAAGTGCCCAATCCGGATTTGACCATGCGCGATGGGGTGACCGCCGAGATGTTCATAGCACTCGAAGGCGAAAAGGCGCATCTTTTGCCCCAATCCGTGCTGACCCTGGATGACGAGGGACGCTTGGGCGTTCGGGTGGACAATGACGGCGTGGCCGCGTTTCTGCCCGTGTCTGTGGTGCGCGACGATGCAGAAGGCATTTGGCTTGCTGGTCTGCCTGAGACCGTGGATGTTATTGTGATCGGCCAAGACTTTGTGCGCGACGGGCGCGCCATATCGGTCAGCTACAAAGAAGGACTTTAAGGATGACGGGTCTTGTGGATTGGGCCACACATCGCGCCCGCATGATCTTTGCCTTTATCGTCCTGTCCATCGCGGCGGGTGTTCTAAGCTATGCGACCCTGCCTAAGGAGGGTGAGCCGGATATCGACATCCCCGTCCTGTTCGTCTCGGTCCCGTTTCCCGGCATCTCCGCCATCGACAGCGAAAAGCTGTTGGTCAAACCCATGGAAACCAAGCTGCGGGATTTGGACGGTCTGAAAGACATGACCGCGACCGCCGCCGAGGGCTATGCGGGCATCGCGCTGGAGTTCGAGTTCGGCTGGGACAAGGCCGCCGTCATCGCGGATGTGCGCGACAAGATGAACCAAGCCGAGGCAGAGTTCCCCGACGGGGCGGAGCAATATTCGATCAACGAGATCAACTTTTCGGAGTTTCCGATCCTGGTCGTGTCCCTGTCGGGCAGCTTACCCGAACGCTCTTTGTTGCGTGTCGCCAAAGAGTTGCAGGACGATATTGAAGGGCTTGCGCCGATTTTGGAGGCAGGGCTTGCGGGCCATCGGGACGAGATGATCGAGGTCCTGATCGATCCCCTGCAGTTGGAGGCCTATAACGTCACCGCCAGCGAATTAATCGACGTGGTGACCAACAACAACCAGTTGATCGCCGCCGGCGAGGTGGAGACCGAGAACGGCGCTTTTGCCGTCAAGATCCCGTCCGCCTTCGACGACACAAGCGACATCTATGCGCTGCCGGTGAAAGTGAATGGCGATAGTGTCATCACCTTGGGTGATCTGGCCGAAATTCGCCTGACTTTCGAGGACCGCGAGGGCACTGCACGCTTTAATGGCGAGCCAACGGTGGCCCTGCAAGTGGTCAAGCGCAAAGGCTTCAACGTCATCCAAACCGCCGAGCTGGTGCGCAACACCGTGGATCAGGCCGTGGCCGATTGGCCCGAAGAGCTGCGCGAGGCGATCACCGTGAACACTTCGATGGACACTTCCAAAGAGGTGGCCTCGATGGTCAGCCAGCTAGAGGCATCGGTTCTGACCGCCATTGCCTTGGTGATGATCGTGGTCCTTGCCGCCCTTGGCACACGCTCTGCCCTGCTGGTGGGCTTTGCGATCCCCACCTCGTTCCTGCTGTGCTTTGCCTTTCTCAGCGTCTTTGGCATCTCGATCTCGAACATCGTGATGTTCGGTTTGATCCTGGCGGTGGGGATGCTGGTCGATGGCGCCATTGTTGTGGTGGAGTATGCGGACAAGGAGATCCGGCGCGGGATCGGCCCCATGCGCGCCTATGGGGCCAGCGCCAAGCGCATGTTCTGGCCGATTATCTCGTCCACCGCGACAACGCTGTGCGCCTTTCTGCCCATGCTGTTCTGGCCCGGTGTACCGGGGGAATTCATGGGCAATCTACCGGTCACCCTGATTTTCGTGCTCAGCGCCTCGCTGGTGGTGGCCCTGGTGTTTCTGCCCGTGGTGGGCGGCGTTGCCGGGCGCATCTCGCGCTTTCTCAAAAACCGCTCTGACGCCCTTCGCGCCCGGCGGTCTTGGCTGGTCCGCCTTGTGCTGACGCTGATCCCTTTGGCGCTGCTTTATGTGTCCATTATGGCAATGATCAACGGCACCTTTGGGGATGCGGGTGCGCAGATCCTGGCGCTGGGGCTTGCGGGCTTCGTCGTCGGCTGGTTGATGTTCTCGGCCATCGGTGGCTCGCTTTTGCCATCGGTGGAAGAGGCGGTGGAGACGAAGGCCCGTGGTCGCAGCGCCTTTGGCTATTTTATCGCAGCCATTGTCGGCAATCCGGTTGCCCCTTTCGTGGCGGTCCTTGCGGTTGGCTTCTTTGTTGTCTTCACGTTCAACTATTTTGGCAGCAACTCGAAGGGCGTAGAGTTTTTCGTCGAGACAGAGCCCGAGCGCGCAATCGCCTATGTGCGTGCGCGCGGTAATATGGGGTTGGACGAACAAGACGCCCTGGTGCGCCAGGTCGAGGCGGTGATCGCCGATGTACCCGGTGTGTCTTCGATCTTTGCCTTTGCAGGCTCTGGCGGCCTCAGCCAAGGCCCGTCAGACCAGGGCGGCCCATTGGACAGCGTGGGCCAGGTTCAGATCGAGCTGGACGGCTGGGAGGAACGCTATGCGCTGGGTCCAGAGGGGCGCGGCAAGGCGATCCTTGCCGATATCAACGCACGTCTGGCCCAGATACCGGGGATCCAGGCCGAGATCTCGGAACTGGCGCAAGGCCCGGCCCAGGGCAAGCCCGTGCATCTGCGCATCACCGGCGAGAACTGGGATGATCTCCTGACAACTGCCGGTTTGATCCGCGCGAAGTTCGACGCGACCGAGACCCTGCGCGACACCGAAGACACGCGCCCCCTGCCCGGCATCGATTGGCAGATTGACGTGGATGTGGAAAAGGCCGGCAAGTTCGGCGCCTCTGTCGCCACGGTCGGTGGAATGGTACAATTGGTCACAAGGGGCATCCTGCTCGACACCATGCGCGTTGAAAGCTCCGATGAAGAGATCGACATCCGCGTGCGCTTGCCCGAGGAAGACCGCGTCCTCTCCACCCTGGATACCCTGCGGGTGCGCACGCCCGATGGGCTGGTGCCGCTGGCCAACTTCATCTCGCGTCAACCGGTGCCCAAGCTGGGCCAGATCGATCGGGTGAACGGGGCGCGCTACTTCGATGTGAAGGCCGATGTGGTCGAAGGCGCCAATGCAAACGCCGAAATTGAGCAATTGACCGCCTGGCTAGAGACGCAGGATCTGCCCTCGGGCATCCAGACAGAATGGACCGGCGACCAAGAAGAACAAGCCGAAAGCCAGGCCTTTCTGGGCCAAGCCTTTATCGGCGCTGGGTCTGATGTTTGTGATCCTGCTGGCGCAGTTCAACTCCATCTACAACTCGCTTCTGGTGTTGGTGGCGGTGGTGTTCTCGGTCTCTGGCGCGCTGTGGGGGATGATCTTGATGGATCAAACCTTCTCGATCATCATGACAGGCACGGGCATCGTCGCACTTGCGGGCATTGTGGTGAACAACAACATCGTGTTGATCGACACCTATCAGGATTACGCCCGATTCATGCCGAAGGTAGAGGCGATCATTCGCACCGCCGAGGATCGCATCCGCCCGGTATTGCTGACCACAATCACCACCATGGCCGGGCTTGCGCCGATGATGCTGGCCATCTCGGTCGATTTTGCCAATGGCGGCTACACGCTCAATTCGCCCACCTCCCTGTGGTGGGTGCAACTGGCGACCGCAGTGGTGTTCGGGCTGGGGCTGGCCACGGTCCTAACGCTGGTCTTCACGCCCGCGGCGCTCGCGGTGCGCGTTTGGGCGGTGGGCGGGGCCTATGGCGCGTGGATCGCAGCGCGCGCCGCCTTTGGCGGCAAAGATGGGCGCGCCCGCAACGACTGGCGTCTGGGCCGCGCGGCCCGCAAGACCCGCACCAAAGATCTGATTTGGTCGGATGCACCTGCCCCTGTGCCGATCCCAGCGGCACCGCCCCGCGCGGCGGAGTAAGCTCTTGGCCTGACATGGCGCGGGCTTTACGCTCGCGCCCATGTTCGACTACTCGCTCCTCCATTGGACCAGCTTTGCCACCGCTGCGGTTCTGTTGAACCTCGCGCCCGGCCCGGACATCGCCTTCATCCTCGGCCAAACGGTCGCGGGCGGGCGCAAATCAGGGTTCGCGGCGATGTTCGGCATTTGGACAGGGGCTTTTGGCCATGTGCTCTTTGCAACCCTGGGCCTCTCGGCCCTGCTTGCCACCTCCGCCATAGCGTTCACAGCCGTCAAATGGGTGGGTGCGGCATATCTCATTTGGCTCGGGATCAGCGCCTGGCGCAGCGCCAGCGGCGCGTTTGTGGGCCAAGGCACACCAGCACCGCCGCGGCACATCTTTCGCCAAGGGATCCTGATTGCCCTGCTCAACCCCAAAGTCGCGATTTTCTTTCTGGCCTTCCTGCCACAGTTCGTCGTCCCCGGTGCGGGCCCGGCGGCTGCTCAGCTTTTCTTACACGGATGCCTGATCATCGTGGTCGCGTCCGTGGTCGAGCCCCCCTTGGTGCTCGCGGGGGCTGCCCTCACCACCGGCCTGCGCGACCGCCCGCGCATCGGTTTGTGGATGAACCGAACCCTGGGCGCGCTGTTCATAGGTCTCGGCCTGCGCTTGGCGGCCGAGACGCGCTGAGGCATCGATTTTCCCCAAATACTCCCGCCGGAGGCGGTCCAGGAGCGCGTTCAAGCCGCGTCTTGCTCGTCATTGAGCTGCCGGTGCCACATGGACGCATAGCGCCCCTCTCGGGCCAGCAGATCCGCGTGCGTGCCCTCTTCGACCACCTCACCCTGCTCCAACACCACGATCCGG
The DNA here is from genome assembly GCA_039821665.1 of Pseudomonadota bacterium. Classification (GTDB taxonomy): domain Bacteria; phylum Pseudomonadota; class Alphaproteobacteria; order Rhodobacterales; family Rhodobacteraceae; genus CANLSM01. The sequence goes on along the minus strand of JBCBNR010000016.1, from coordinate 7,695 downwards.
TTCGCATCCACCACCGTGGACAAACGGTGCGCAATGGTGATCACCGACCGGCCCTGCCCCATCGCCTTCAGCGCATCCTGAATGTCCCGCTCGGTCTCGGAATCAAGGGCTGACGTGGCCTCGTCCAACAGCAGGATCGGCGGGTTTTTCAGCAAGGTGCGCGCAATCCCCACCCTTTGCTTCTCGCCGCCCGACAGTTTTAGGCCCCGCTCGCCCACAGTGGTCTCATAGCCGTCCGGCAGGGCCTCGATAAACTCGTGGATTTGCGCCGCCTTGGCCGCCGCGATCACCGCATCGCGCCCCGCCTCGGGCCGCCCATAGGCGATGTTGTAATAGATCGTGTCGTTAAACAGGACCGTGTCCTGGGGCACGACACCGATGGCTTCGCGCAGGCTGGCTTGCGTGACATCGCGCACATCCTGCCCATCGATGCTCAAGCCGCCCGCACGCACATCGTAAAACCGAAACAGAAGCCGCCCAATCGTCGATTTGCCCGAGCCTGAGGGCCCCACCACCGCCACTGTGTGGCCTGCGGGCACGTCCAGGTTCACGCCCTTTAAAATCGGCCGGGTGTCCTCATAGGCAAAGCGCACATCGCGCAGCTCGATATGCCCGCCGCTCACATTCAATCGCGGAGCACCGGGCTTGTCTTTGACCTCCGCTGGCTGTTCTAGCAACTCGAACATCTCGCCCATATCGACCAGCGATTGGCGGATCTCGCGATAGACCGTGCCCAGGAAGTTCAATGGCATTGTGATCTGGATCATATAAGCGTTGACCATCACGAAATCGCCCACGGTCAAATCACCCGAACGCACGCCCATGGCCGCCATCACCATCACCGCCACCAGGCCACCATTGATGATCAGCGCCTGGCCAAAGTTCAACCAGGCGAGGGTTATGGAGGTCTCGATCGCAGCACGCTCATAGCCGTCCATCGAGGCGTCATAGCGCTGCGCCTCCCTGGCCTCAGCGCCGAAATACTTCACAGTCTCGAAGTTCAAAAGGCTGTCCACGGCCTTTTGGTTCGCCTCCGTATCCCGGTCGTTCATCCGCTTGCGGATTTTCACCCGGTATTCGGTGACCTTGAAGGTGAAGAATACATAGAGAAAGATCGTCAGCACCACAGCGGCCAGGTACCAAACGTCAAACACGAAAAAGAGCACCGCGGCGATCATCGCCAGTTCCAACACCAGCGGGCCGATGGAGAACAGCAAGAAGCGCAGCAAAAACTCCACCCCCTTCACACCCCGCTCGATGATCCGGCTCAGACCCCCGGTTTTGCGGGTGATGTGATAGCGCAGGCTCAGCGCGTGGATATGCTCGAAGGTCTCGATGGCCAGGCGGCGCAACGCGCGTTGGCCCACCTTGGCGAAAATCGCATCGCGCAATTGGTTCAACCCAATGCTCAGCAGACGCAGAACCCCGTAGGCCACCACCAGACCGCCCGCACCCAAGGCCAAAAACAGGGCCGGATCCCCCGTCTGGGTTGGGGCAAGCGTGTCCACCGCCTCCTTGTAGAAAAACGGCGTCGAGACACTGGCCGCCCGCGCGCCCACCAGCATGATCAGCGCAATGACCACGCGCACCCGCGCCTCGGCATCGTCCTTGGGCCACAGGTAGGGCACCACCTTGGCGATGATGGTCCACCCGTTGCGGGGCGCGGGCGTGTCGGGGGGCTGGGCGGCTTGAGCGGCCTCAGCCTCTCTCGCACTGGTCACATCGGTCATGGATAGTCCTTCGCGTGAGCGATGATCTAGTCCGCTTTACACCGCGCGAAAAGGGGCTCGGTCAATTCGCTGTGCGATTGTCGTCGGGAAGACTGAAAATCTGGCCGGGATAGATCAAATCCGGGTCGCGGATCAGGTCGGCATTGGCGGCAAAGATCTGGGTGTACTCGAAGCCCGAGCCATAGCGGTCACGCGCCATCACCCACAACGTGTTGCCCGGTTGCACCGTGATCGAGGTTGGGCGGTCCAGCACCTCGGCAGAGGGGAACACCCGCTGAAAGGGGCTCTCTACCCGGCTTTTGACCGCGCCCACGCCATCGATCTCGTCGATGCGCAGCGTGTAGACACCTGCATCCAGGTCCGACAGGGTTGCGGTCCAACTGCCGGTGGCGCCAGCACGCACATCCCCCAACGCAGCCCCATCGGCATAAATCCGAAGATCCGCCCCAAGGGGTGCGCGCCCTGCCAAAACCACCGCACCGTCGCGGGCATAGGACACGCTGTCCAGGGTCACACCCTGGACGGCGGCAAGCCCCGCAGGCTGCAACAGGCGCACACCCTCTGCGCTCGCCTCGACAATCGCAGGCGCTGCGGGCTGATCCGCGCTTTCCTGAACCTCCGCGGGCAATACGAACACATCGCTTTGCGAGCGCGACGTGGTGCCAGATTGATCCTCAGCCACCAGGGACAGGCTTCGGCCTTCCCCGTCGATCGGTGCCGCGATAAAGGCCACAAATTCGCCAGTGGACGTGGCCGCGACCGTAGCAAGTTCCGTCTGGCCCGACAGGATGCGCACGGTTGTCCCAGGCTCGGCTCTGCCGGCCACCAACCCTGCCCCATCCTCATCGATGCGCACCAGATCAAAGCTCGGCTCGCCAGGATCCCGGGCCTCCGTCACAATCTCGGGCAGGGCCGAGGCTTCGGCCTCCACCAGGCTCGGCTGTGCCTCTTGGGTGGGTACATCGATGTTCGCCGCGTCCGTGGCACCCGGCCCTTCGCTCAGGCCCGGTGCGATCTCTCCCGTTTGGGGCACTTGGGTCGCCAGCGCGTCATCCGCATCCGGGGCGCTCGCCGGCGAGATTTGGGCGGCCGCGGCCAGGGCAGCGGTCACCGTCTCGCCCGCCGGTTCGGCCTGCTCTTGGGCCGCGGTCTTGACCGCATCCACCTGGGCGGCAAGCTCAGCGTCCGACGGTGCATCTGTGTCCGCGGTGCGGGCGGGGACGAATTCAATGGTGGATGGCACGGCAGGCACTGCCGCTGCGTCCGGGTCAGCCGCACTCTCCTGGGCGCCGGTTTCCACAACAACAGTATCCTCGGCTCCAGCCTCCTCGGCCACGGTCACACCGGACACGGCATCTGGACCCGACGCTGGTTCAGTGGATGCGGTGGTCTGATCTGCTGCCGCCCCGCCGGTGGCCACGGCCGCGACACGCGCTTCCACACTCAGCTGATCGGTAGGCTGCAATGGTGCCTGCGCGGGGGCCTCGGCCTGCACGCCGGGGGCAGCATCCTGGGGTGGATCGCCCCCCAGGGTCGAGCCGAGGTAAAGCCCCACGCCCAACAGCAACAACAGCGGCAGCACGATAATGCCCCGCACACTGTTGCTCGTCTCCTCCGTTTCCGCCATCGTCTCAGCCATCCCACCTCGGTCGCGAAAAACCCTAACGCCGGGGGTCAAGAATGAGAAGGGGTTAGAGGGATAGACCACCAATGTCCGAAACAGTTTGCCGATCGATTTGCGTCTTTTGCGGCTCGCGCCCGGGTCACAACCCGATCTTTTCAACCGCTGCCACGGATCTGGGCACCGGCCTTGCGCGCGCGGGCCTGCGCTTGGTTTACGGCGCAGGCGATGTGGGGCTGATGGGCGATGTGGCCCGCGCGGCCCAAGCGGCGGGTGGACAGACCTTTGGGGTGATCCCCGAACACCTCTTAGCCCGGGAGGTGGGCAAACGGGATCTGACCCAATTCATCGTCACCCAAACCATGCATGAACGCAAAAAGGTGATGTTCATGAACGCAGATGCGATCCTCGCCCTCCCCGGCGGTCCAGGCACCCTGGACGAGGTGTTCGAGGTGCTCACCTGGGCGCAGCTAGGCTTGCACGCGAAACCGGTGCTTTTGCTCAACATCGCAGGCTATTGGGACCCGCTGATCGCGCTGATCGAGGCGACCATCGACAACGGCTTTGCCGCGCCCAGCTTTCGCGCGCACTACCAGGTGCACGATACGGTGCCGGGGGCTTTGGGCGCGCTTACCTCTTCGCTTTTGTAAAAATATCCCGGGGGGTCCCCGCCAGGGGACGGGGCAGCGCCCCATCTCTCGCGCGCAAGCGCTCAAAAAAATGGCCCGCGCACCGCGCGGGCCTCCGATGCCTTACCGGATCACAGCCCCTTACGCCGAGGCGAGCCGCGCTGCCACGTTTTCCCAATTCACCAGCTTGTCCAGGAAGTTGGACAGATAGGCCGGGCGCTTGTTGCGAAAATCGATGTAATAGGAATGCTCCCACACATCACAGCCCAGAAGGGCGGTTTGATCAAAGCACAAGGGGTTCACGCCATTCTCGGTCTTGGTCACTTTCAAGGTGCCGTCGGTATCGACCACCAACCAGCACCAGCCCGAGCCGAACTGACCCGCCCCTGCGGCAGAGAATTGCGACTTGAACTCGTCAACCGACCCAAAAGCGTCCGTGATGCGCCCTTCCAACTCTCCCGGCATGCCGCCCTCGCCTGGGCCCATCATCTCCCAAAACTGGATGTGGTTCCAATGCTGCGAGGCGTTGTTGAAAATGCCGTTTTGCGCAACAGCGCCCGCTTGGTAAGTGCCGGTGATGATGTCTTCCAGCGATTTGTCAGCCCATTCTGTGCCATCGATCAGCTTGTTGCCATTGTCCACATAGGCCTTGTGGTGCAGGTCGTGGTGATACTCCAACGTCTCTTTGCTCATGCCAAGATCGGCCAAAGCGTCATGGGCGTAAGGAAGGTCGGGAAGCGAGAAAGCCATGGGATCACCTCAATGTGTCAGCAGGTAAAGTGCGATGCGCAGGGCCGCCGAAAGTGTGCCCCACTTGCGCTGTGATATACGCTTCTGCGGGCAAAGGAAAAGGGGGGTTCAAGAATTCGCTGTCACCTGCCCCGCCCCAAGCCCACGCCACGTGTGTGTCAAAATTCCCCTTTAGAACAAAGCCACTGGGCGCTATGGCAGCCCTAAAGGTCAAGGGAGCCAGGACCGGTCTATGCGACCAGACGAGAGGTTTGTCTCTATCACCGGCGTGCGCCCCCATGGCCATGTCAACCGGTGGATGTTTCGGTGGCACAGTCACCGGGCCTTGGCGCGTGCGCGCCAGGCACCGGGCAATCTTTTCGCCGAGTTGCACCGCCAGGACGGGATGATCTTTGCGCTGACCATTTGGGACAATGCGCCCGCCCTTTATCGGTTTGCACGCAGTAAGGCGCGGGCCAAGGCGCTGCTGATGTTCCGGGCCAATGCGTCCGGCAAATCCTTTGGCTTCTTGTCCGAAAGCGTGCCGTCCTGGCCCGATGCGATCAGCCTGTGCGAGGCCAAAGGCAGCTTTTTCGGCACCTTACCGCCCGAGCCACCCCAGGCCCCCCCCAAAGGCCCACCGGCCACCGCGACCGAGGCCACCGAGGCAGAGCGCACAAAAACCAGGGCCACCGAACCACAGGATTGAACGACAGGATTGAACCAAAGCGCGAGGTATCGCGTCCAACGGTCAGGAACATCCAGACCGAAAGGACCACAGCCATGACGCTTACCCGCTCTCTCACCGCCGCCCTGCTCGCGATAGCGCTTGGTGGCGCGCACGCCCCTCTTGCCCAAACAGCGCCGGGGGCATCGCGCATCACGGGGCATGTGCCGAGCCCTCGCACCTCCATCAACAAGCCCAAAAACCCGCTGTGCAGCGCGCTACGCCCGGGCACCAAGATCGGCAATTCCATCCCGGATCTGGGCGGCGGCGCAAAACCCAAGCCCTCGCTCAACCCCAACCAGCAGACGTTCAAATGGTTGGTGATGTGCGTGGGCAAAAGCTAGACCGGGATCAAACCCGCCGCAATCCTGCGCCCTTCGCTGAGCATCACGTTATAGGTTCTGCAAGCTGGCCCTGTGCCCATAATCTCCACCGCGAGACCGGAGCGTTCCAAGGTCTCGCGCACCTCAGTGGCAAGCGGCGCTATCTCAGCCCCCATCCCAAGAAACAACACATCAGTCTGTTCGCTCAGCGCGATCAGCGGGGCCAAATCCTGCCACCCGGCCCATGCTTGTGGGCCCTTGGAGGACAGGATCAAAGGCCCCTCCCACAGGGAGCCATCGATGCGGAAAAACCCAGGGCCATAGCTGTCGATGGGCGGGTTCACGTCGAAATTGACCTCGTTGAGGCGCATCGCTCATCTCCTGCTCAGCGAAACATGGGGCGGGGTCGCGGTATCGATGCCCATATAGACCAAGCCGCGCCTGGCAACACAATAGGGCGCTTGGCCCTCGCGCACAGGGCGAAACAGGTCGCGCTGGACAGCAATCACCTGGCATCCGCTGGGCCCGACAAAGCCCAAGGGCGCATAGGACCCATAAAGCGCAAGCGGCCCGTTCCAACCCGCGCAATGGCGATGTTGATGGGGGGTTTGGGCGCGGAACACATCGCGCAACTCTGTCCCAACTTCACCAAAACAGGCATGTGTCCAACCGTCCAAGGCACTGGCGTTGATGGGCACGGGGCCGGCGGTCATGGAGCGGTAAAGCGCATTTGCCGGGTCATTGTCGGGCGCGTTTGCGAGGAACCACACGGCAGCTGCGCCCAGGGCCACAAACGAGATCAAAAGCCCCATCTTGAACGCATGCCAAAGCCGCTGCGCAATCGTGACCAATCGGTCAAAGAGCGCGCCCACCTCTTAGGCGTCGATATTGGCAAACTGCGTGCCCGCCGCCCCGTCGTTTTTGTCCCAATCCCGCTTTACACCGAGATAAAGCAAGATCGGTGTCGCCACGAAAATCGACGAATAGGTGCCCACCAGCACCCCCCAAATCATGGCGAAGGTAAAACCGCGGATCACCTCCCCACCCAGGAAATAGAGCGCCAGCAGCGCGATTAAGGTGGTGACGGATGTCATGATGGTCCGGCTTAACGTCTCGTTGATGGATCGGTTCAGCACGTCCTTAAGGTCGGTGGTTTTATAGCGCCGCAAATTCTCGCGCACCCGGTCGAACACCACCACAGTGTCGTTGAGCGAATAGCCCACGATGGTCAGGATTGCCGCGATGATCGACAGGTTGAACTCGATCTGCGTCAGCGAGAACACCCCGATGGTCAGCACCACATCATGGACAAGCGCCGCAATGGCGCCCACGGAAAACTGCCATTCAAAGCGCAACCAGATATAGAAGAGCACCGCCGCAATGGCCGCGACAATCGCGATCACCCCGGCTTGGATCAGTTCGCCCGAGACTTTGGCGCCCACGGAATCCGTCTGGAGATAGCTGATCCCCGGATAAGCCGCGTCGAGCGTATTTTTCACCTCGACGATCATGTCAGCCTGAATGGCCGGGTCATCATTCTGTTGCTCGATACGGATCATGATGGCGTTGCGCGCTGTGCCAGCGGGGTCCGAGACCTCCGTCACGCTGACATCGCCCAGATCGAGGTCGCCTAGGGTGGCTCGGAAGTCCGCGACCTCCTCCTTCTCTTGGGTCTCGGCCATGATCAGTGTGCCACCGCGAAAATCGATGCCATAGTTCAGACCCTGCAAGAAGAAATCCCCGATCCCAAAGAGAAACAGGAGGATCGAAAAACCCAGGGTCAGCCGGGTGTAGCGAAAGAAGTCAATCTTCGTCTCAGACGGAACAAGCTTCAGGCGCATGGCTCAGATCTCCACCGTTTTGGGGCGCACCCGCGCGATATACGTGGCGATCATCAGACGTGTGACGAAAATCGCCGTGAAGACCGAGGTCATGA
>JBCBNR010000015.1:0-17838 GCA_039821665.1 Pseudomonadota bacterium | reverse complement strand
CCAAACCGTGTGGTCAGGCCCTTCCACCTGGGTCAGCGCCAAGTGCAAGGGCCAATCCGCACCTGCGCCTGCCGGTTCCCATCTGCCCATGCCTTGCGTGCGGTGAAAGGCGCGCGATTGTTGGCCGATGCGGTTCCAACTCCACCCGCTCATCTCCTCTCGGTCGGTTCCCGGTACTGTCAGGGTCGCAGGCGGTGGCGGCAGGTCATCGTCATAGGCCTGGCCGGCCCCGGACCAGGCTGGAAGATACAGCTTTTTGACCTGCCAGGGCGGCAGGGGTGACGGGTGGTTTGGGTCGGCCGCAGCGGTCACGACATCGAACGCAGCTTCAGTCATTGCCCTGTGGTGGCCGTGTTGCCCCGGCACATCGAGGAAGGTCGGGCACAGGATGTCGGGTTGTTCGGTGCGCACAATCTCGACAAACCTCTGGGCAACCCTTTCTCGCCCCCAGCGGCGCAAGGTCTCCTCCCCGCTTTTTGAGAAGCCAAAATCGGTGATGCTGTCGTGGGGATCGGTCCCGTGCCAATACAGGCGCATCCCCAACACATCGCAGGCCCGCTCCATCTCTCGGGTGCGCAGCGCGCCCAGATCCGCGCCCGCCTCGGTTCCGACATCGTTTTGTCCGCCTTCACCACGGGTGGAGCATGCGTAAGACAGGTTGATCCCATCGCGTATCGCAAGGGCCGCCAGCATTCCCGAGATTTCATCATCGGGATGGGCCCCGGTCTGCATGAAGCGCACGACCGAAGACAGCGGGCGCAGCGCCCACCACAGGTCCATCAGGCGTGGGCGCGCGCGATCCTGTTCGATACGGGTCTGATCAGCGGTTGGCATGGCCGAGGTCCTTTGTCACGCCACAGCGGCGATGCGCGGGGTAAAGGCGCGGTTGATCACAAGCGCGCCCGCGCCAAGCGTGCCAGTCATGCGCCCCGACGCCCCCCGCTGCAAGCGCGCGGTGGTTCGGCCAGGGCGGTTAGAGACCGAGCGTTCGGCAAGGCTGATCGATGCGATCAAATGATCGAACAGCGTGTCGGGCATGGCCCCGCCCAAAATCACCGTGTCTGGGTCAAACATGTTCTCGATAATCGCAATGGCGTTCGACAGGGGCTCGGCCGCCCCATCAAGCCAAGACATCAGCGCAGGGTCCTGGGCGGCGTAGCGCTGTGCAAGATCTGCGCTGCTGTGGATTTCTTGGCCCGCTTGGGCAAGGTGCCTTTGCACGGCCAAGCGGCTGATGGCACTTTCAAGCGGCACGGTCTGCCCTTTCGAGACCACCGGCACATGCCCGATCTCGCCCGCATTGCCGAAGGCCCCTGTCACCAGGCGACCCCTGTGCATCAAGCCCAGTCCCAAGCCGGTGCCGAAATAGAGAAACGCAAAGGTGTCCAACCCAGTGGCCACGCCAGCCACCCGCTCGGCCACCGCTGCGGCATTGGCGTCGTTCTCCACCACCACGGGCACGCCAAGCGCCTCGGTGAACCAATCGGCAGGAGAGACATCGTGGAAGATGGAAAACTCCGATCCTGTGCCGCTCAGGCCAGTGCGGCCAAAGGGGCCGGGCATGACAATGCCGACGCCCAGCACCTTGTCGCTTGGGATGCCATCCCGCTCGATAATGTCAGCTTTTGCGGCCAGCACCGCATGGGTCACCCCCTCCAAATCCCGCGCGCGCAGGGCTGTGCGCGCGGTGCTCAAAGCTGCCCCGCACAAATCGAGGATCGCGGTAAAGATCGCATCCGGTCGGATCTCGATCCCAACCGCATAGCCGCCTTGTGGGTTCAACCCGTATTGCACGGGGGGTTGTCCGCGCGTCGTGGCCTTGCGCCCTTGTGCGCAGATCAGTCCGTCGGACAAAAGATCCGAGATGATGTTGGACACGGCCTGAGTGGACAGGCCCGAGCCACGGGCAATTTCCGCGCGCCCGATCTGCCCGGCCTGGCGCACACGCTCTAGCACCATTTGGCGGTTGTGACTGCGGGCACGCTCGGCGTTTGCGCCAACTGTGATGGGCGGGATCGGCATAGGAGCGGATTAACTCAAATCACTTGATGATTCAATATTGCTGGGCTAGCGTTCTTAAATTCTCGGCTGGTCCCGGCACCTCCAGTGGCACCAAGCCAGCGTAATCAACAGGGAGTTGCAACATGACGTTCATCAAGATGAAGGCCCTGGCGCTTGCAACAGCGACCAGTGCAGCAGCGCTTTTCTCCACAGCAGCCAACGCGGTAGAAATCGAGTATTGGCAGTATTTTTTCGATGCCCGCGTGTCCGCGATGGAGCAGCTGATCGAGAATTTCGAGGCGGCCAATCCGGACATCACCGTCAAGATGACCCATTTTCCCTATGCGGATTACCGCACCAAGGTGGCCGCCGCGATCCCCGCAGGCGAGGGGCCGGATGTGGTACAGCTCTTCTACGGGTGGCTCAACGATTACAAGGGTGCGAACCTGATCCAACCGTTGCCATCGGATGCCTTCCCGGCGGATCAAATCGATGAAGAGTTTTTCCCAATGGTCTCGGCCATGCGCGAAGGGGACAATTATTGGGCGCTGCCAACGGCCGTGCGCTCGCTCGCGTTGTTTTACAACACCCGTCTGTTCGAAGAGGCCGGGATTGAAGGCCCGCCAGAGACCCTGGACGAGATGCTGGAGATCGGCGCGAAACTGACCCAGCGCGATGGGGCTGGCAACATCACAACCGCGGGCCTGACCATGGGGATGACCGCGCAAGACCACCATTGGTTCCGCGAGGGTTTGGTGCGTCAGTTTGGGGGTGAGCCCTATCTGGATGACTATAAGACCGTGAACTACAACACGCCCGAAGGCATCGAGGCGATGGAGTTTTATGTTGGCCTTGGGCAAGAGGGCGGCATTGGCGCCATCGGCTTTATGGACGAGCCGCAAGCCGCCTTTAAGGCGGGTCGCGCGGGCATGCATATCGACGGCTCGTTTCGCATCGGGTCCTTGGACAAAACCCGGGGGCTAAAATGGGCGGTGACCGAGTTGCCTGCCACCGGCGATGGCATGCGGTCGAACTATTCATCCTATTGGGTGAACGCGATCACCACCAAGGCCGAGGGCGAGAAATACGACGCGGCCGTGAAGTTCATGCAATACGTCACCTCTGACGCGGCGATGCAGATTTGGCTGGATGTGGTGGGCGAGCTTCCCGCAAAACCCTCTGTCGGTCTGACGGATGCCAACGCCTCCAACCCAGTCTACGGTCCGTTCATCCGCGGCCTTGCCTATGCCAACACAACCAAGTTCGTGAACGAAAGCGCCCAGCGCCAATTGTTGATCGACCTGGTTGAGCGGGTGAAGCTGGAAGGGATGTCGGTGGCGGACTCCCTTGCGATCGCAGCGGAGGCCGAGCAAAAGCTACTCGACGAGTTCTACGCGTCGAACTGATGCCGCGGGGCGCGGGTTCCCGCGCCCCTTTCGCACCTCCGCTGGCAGGCTGATGTACAAAAACCTCTCCATTCGCCAGAAGCAGATTGTCTGGGCCTGGGCGTTCCTGACCCTGCCGGTGATTTTCTACGCCGTGATCCGGTTTTATCCCACCGGCAACGCGATGGTGATCTCGTTTCAAGACTGGAACTTGCTGGGCGACCGAACCTGGGCGGGATGGGAGAATTACATCAAACTGTGGAACGACCCGGTCTTTTGGCAGGTCTTTCGAAACACCTTTGTCTACTTGATCCTGGGCACGCCGATCAGCCTCGTGATCTCGTTCTTTGTCGCCTATCACCTGGATAAAACCCGCTTTATGCACGGCTTTATCCGGATGCTTTACTTCCTGCCTTTCATGACCAGTGCGGTGGCCATGGCTTGGGTATGGCGGTGGTTCTACCAGCCAGTGCCCATTGGACTTTTCAACAATGTACTGGCCCAGTTCGGCATCCCGCAGATCGAATTTCTGCGCTCCACCACCAATGCGCTGCCGGCGATTCTGGCCCCGGCAGTGTGGGCCGGTTTGGGGTTCCAGATCATCATTTTCATGGCGGGTCTGCGGGCGATCCCTCAAAGCTATTACGAGGCTGCGCGCATCGATGGCGTCTCAAGAACCGCAACCTTGTTCGAGATCACGATCCCGCTTCTCAAACCCACCATTGTTTTTCTCGTGGTGTTTTCCTCCATCGGGTTTTTGCGCATCTTTGACCAGGTCTTCAACATGACCTCGGGCGATCCGGGGGGGCCGCTGAACTCAACCAAACCCCTGGTGCTGCAAATCTATCAAAGCGCGTTCACCGACTTTGATATGGGCTATGCGGCTGCGCAAACCGTGGTTCTGTTCTTGATCCTGCTGGTGGTGTCTTTGGTGCAGCTTTACCTTTTGAGGGATCGCTGATGACCGTGGCGGACAACATCCGGGCCACCTCGGACACACTGTTTGCCCGGCGCACCGTGCGCAGCCGGGCCAACTGGGGCCAGTATATCCGGTGGTTCCTGTTGTTCTTCGGCGGCATCCTGATGGTGATGCCCATCGTCTACATGATCTCAACCTCGCTGAAATGGCCACACGAGATTTACGATGTATCCCTGATCCCGGACGAGCCGCATCTGGAGAATTATACCTTCGTCTTGGAGGATGGGCGCTTTTACGGCTGGTTCATAAACTCGCTGATCATCGCCATCATCACCACGGTCTCCAACGTGCTTTTTGACAGTCTTGTGGGTTACACCCTGTGCAAGTTCCGCTTTCCAGGCCGCTACATCATCTTCATTGCGATCCTATCGACCTTGATGATCCCCACCGAAATGCTGGTGATCCCTTGGTACCTGATGAGCCAAAGCTTTGGATGGCTCGACACCTATTGGGGCATTATGTTCCCGGGGCTTATGACGGCGTTTGGCACGTTTTTGATGAAACAGTTTTTCGAGACTGTGCCAGATGACTTCATTGAAGCGGCCCGTATCGATGGGCTGAACGAGCTGCAAATCTGGTGGACGGTTGCGATGCCGCTGGTCAAACCGGCCTTGGCGGCCCTTGCGATCTTCGTATTTCTGGGCAACTGGACCGCCTTCATCTGGCCGCTCATCGTCACCAACAGTTGGGATATGTACACACTGCCTGTGGGTCTCTCGACCTTCGCGGACGAGGCGGATGTGGCCTGGGAACTGGTGATGACCGGTGCCGCCATCTCGACCATCCCGACCTTGGTGGTTTTCCTGATTTTCCAGCGCTTCATCATTCGCGGCGTTGTCATGGCGGGGTTGAAGGGATGAGTGGGCACCAGACGCACAGCGGTTTGCCAGGCCACTGCAACAGATCCAAAAAAGGCGTGGCACAGTGACCGATACCAGCGTCTTTCCTGATCCGGTCTACCGCGAGACGGTCCTTGCGCCCCTGTTCGAAGGGGTGAAGTCCCATTACGCGGTCGGGATGGCCGCGATCAACCGCGCGCATCTGGTGATGCTGGCCGAGACTGGGATCGTGTCGCGCGGCGATGCGGGCGCGCTGGCCCAAGCGCTGGCCTCGATCGAGACTGACATCGACATCGCCGGGCTGACCTACACCGGCGAGCACGAGGATTACTTTTTCCTCGTCGAGGCTGAGTTGCGCAACCGACTAGGCGATTTGGGCGGGGCGCTGCACACGGCCCGTTCGCGCAACGACATGGATCACACACTGTTCAAACTGGCGCTGCGCACGCGAACAGCTGATTTGCTGGAAGCGCTGCACCTTTTGACTGCCGGTTTGATCGAGAAGGCCCGCAAGGATGCCGACACGCTGATCGTCGCCTACACCCACGGGCAACCGGCGCAGCCCACAACCTTTGGCCACTATTTGGGTGCTGTGATCGAAGGATTGCTGCGCGACGCCGAACGGCTGGACGCTGCGGCCAACGGGTTGGAGCATTGCCCAATGGGGGCCGCGGCAATCACAACCTCGGGGTTTCCCATTGATCGCCACCGGGTGGCCGCGTTGCTGGGATTTGAGGCCCCACTGTTGAACTCCTATGGGTGTATCGCCTCGGTCGACTATGTGACCGCGCTCTACTCCGCGATGAAACTGGTGTTTGTGCATCTGGGTCGGGTGATCCAGGACCTGCAATTCTGGTCCGCCTTCGAGGTTGGGCAGATCTATGTCCCCAACAGCCTGGTTCAGATCAGCTCGATCATGCCGCAAAAGCGCAACCCGGTGCCCATCGAGCATTTGCGCCACATGGCCAGTGTCACGGTCGGGCGCTGCGATATGGTCGTGGGCACCATGCACAACACTCCGTTTACGGATATGAATGACAGCGAGGGGGAAGTGCAGCAGGCAGGCTATGCAGCCTTTGACAGCGGCAGTCGCGTCCTGCGTCTGCTGGGCACCTTTCTACCTGCCTGCCGGATCAATGCCGAGCGAGTGGCCAGAACAACCGATGCGGCCTGTATCACGATAACCGAACTGGCCGACACCTTGGTGCGTGACGAGGGGCTGTCTTTTCGACAATCCCACGAGATTGCAGCACAGGTCGCGCGCGCCGTTATTGCCGACGAAACACCGCTGGGCGCGGGCTTTGAGGCCTTTACGACAGCCTTTTCCACGGCAACGGGCCGCGCGCCTCGCTTGGACAAGGCCGCCTTCAAAACCGCCGTGGCAGCGGAGACATTCGTTGCCCGCCGCGACCGACCAGGGGGGCCCGCACGGGCGGCCCTTTTGCCCGCCCTTGATGGCTATGCGGAGCATCTGGCGGCACTGAAAGACGCGAAAAGCCAAAGGAACCACCGCCATGCCTCGGCCCAATCTGCCCTCGATGCCGCGTTCACCGCGCTGATGGAAACAAACTGATGTCGAACCTCAAACTGTCCAAGCTCGTCAAAACCTATGGTCAGACAGAGGTCCTGCACAGCATCGACCTGGACATCCAGGAAGGGGAGTTCGTGGTTCTGGTCGGCCCCTCGGGTTGCGGCAAATCCACAACGCTTCGGCTGATAGCAGGGTTGGAGGAGGCCACCAGCGGCACAATCGAAATTGCGGGCCGCGTGGTCAACAATCTGGAACCCAAAGAGCGTGACATCGCGATGGTCTTTCAAAACTATGCGATTTATCCCCATATGACCGTGCGCAGAAACATTGGCTTTGGGTTGCGGTCTTCAAAGATGCCGCGCGCCGACAAGGAACGGCGTATCGACGAGATCGCCGAGATCCTGGGTATGACCGATCTGCTTGCGCGCAAGCCAAGCCAACTGTCAGGGGGGCAGCGGCAGCGGGTGGCCATCGGGCGTGCCATGGTCCGCGACCCTGCGGTGTTTCTGTTCGACGAACCTTTGTCCAACCTGGATGCCCAACTGCGCACCCAGATGCGGCTTGAGATCAAGAAGCTGCATCACCGGGTGGGGGCCACCATTGTGTTCGTCACCCATGACCAGGTCGAAGCGATGACCATGGCCGACCGCATCGTGATCATGAAAGACGGACATATCCAGCAGGTGGGCACCCCGTCTGACGTGTATCACGCACCGGCCACGACCTTTGTCGCGGGCTTTATCGGCTCGCCCGCGATGAACATGATCCCGGCCACGGTTGCAGGCGGCACTGTGCGGATCGATGGCGGTGCCCAGGTCGCTCTGAGCACGCCCATCGAGGGCGAGCGTAAGGTGATGCTGGGCATCCGGCCCGAGGATTTGGCACCGGTGGAGGGGCCTGCCCTGATCAGCGGCCCCGTTAATGTGCGAGAGCCCCTGGGCCACGAGACGTTGATCCATGTGGGCACCGCCCATGGTGACATCATCGCAAGGGCCGACGGTCGAACCCCGCCCGCCCTGGGAAACACGGTGAACCTGGGGGCAGAGGCGTCCAACATCCATATCTTCGACCCTGAGAGCGGGGCGGCGCTGCGGTGAGCGGATCCCCCGATAAGCCAGCAATCCTGTCGGTTGGACGTCTTTATTGCGACCTGATCTTCACGGATTTGCCGCGCCTGCCAACGCTCGGCACAGAGGTGTTCACCCAAGGCTTCGGGGCCCATGCCGGCGGGGGCGCGTTTATCACAGCGGCCCATTTGGCCCAGCTTGGCCACGCCGCGTCGTTGGCCGCGATGTTGCCCGCCTCGCCCTTTGGCGACCTGATGAGCCCGGATCTCGAAGCCTCCCGCGTGGATCTAAGCCTTTGCGGGGTGCTGCCGGCCTCAGATGGGCCGCAGATCACGGTTGCCATGGTCCAGGAAGCGGACCGGTCGTTTTTGACCCGCAGGGCAGGGCGGGCGTTTCCCGTGATCTCCGTGGACGAGATCGCACGGCGCAGGGTCAAGCACGTGCATATCGGCGAAATTGCCAGTCTGATAGCCGAGCCGGACATCCTGCACGCAGCGCGCGCCAGTGGGGCTAGCGTGTCCGCCGATTGTGGCTGGGATGACGATTTTGACCCGGCCACGCTTCAACCCTTTGTGGGGCTTCTCGATGTTTTCTTGCCCAACGAGATGGAGATGGAGACGCTTCAAGCCTCGGGTCTTGGCACGCGTTTGGCTAAGGTCACCGTTATAAAACAGGGTGCTTTGGGCTCTACCGCCCTGTGTTCTGATGGGCCTGTCTCGGCACCTGCGATCAAGACAGATGTGGTGGACACAACTGGCGCAGGGGATGCGTTCAATGCAGGGTTTCTGTCTGCCTGGCTGGATGGCGCAGCCCTGCAAACGTGCCTGGAGGCAGGCAACCGGCGGGGCGCTTTTGCCGTGTGCACCCGGGGTGGCTTCTCGGCTGGGACTGCGCCGATCTCCGAGCTGGGATTGGCAGGCGAATGACATGGCAGGCACCGGCCACCCAGATGGCCCGGGAGAGCGACGAGATGCCCGATGCTGTGGCACGGCTGTCCACGGCCCAGGCGCGGGCGCGCAGCAAAGAGGTGGCAGCGCAGCTGCGCGGCCTTGCCCCCAAAGCGTTGGTGACCGTGGGGCGAGGCTCGTCTGATCACGCGGCCACCTATCTTAGCTACGTCGTTCAGTCGGTGCTGCGTCTGCCAGTCGCCTCGATCGGGCCGTCGATTTACTCGGTCTACCGCAGGGATCTCAAAATCAACGGGCTTGCGGCCCTAGCAATCAGCCAATCGGGCGGAAGCGGGGATATCTCGGCCCTGTGTGGGTCGTTCGTGCGGGCAGGGGGGTACGTGGTGGCGCTGACAAACGCCCCGAACAGCAAGCTTGCGCACACCGTGTCGGACGTCATTGATGTGCGTGCAGGGCCGGAACGCGCTGTTGCCGCCACCAAAAGCTTTCTCAATTCGGTCGTGGCGGGCCTTTGGCTGATTGCGGACTGGGCCGAAGATGCAAAGTTTGTCCAAGCCCTCGACCGTCTGCCGGATCAGATGGGGGCCGTCGATGATCGGGCCGTCGTCGATCAACTGGTGGATGGGCTGGCTGGCGCGGCTCATGCCATGGTGATCGCCCGGGGGGCTGCGGTCGGGCTTGCCCATGAAGGTGCGCTCAAGCTGCAGGAGACCTGCGCCCTGCATGCGTTTGGGTATAGCGGGGCCGAGGTGTTGCACGGGCCAAGCGCTGTGGTCCAAGACGGGTATCCAGTCATCGCCCTGTCCGGAACCGACGCCACGGGGCTGTCCCAGGCGCGAGAGCAGCTTTGCCGGCAGGGTGCCAATCTGATCGAAATTTCCCCCAGCGGGACGACCGGTCACCCCCTCGTTGATCCGCTGCTTATGTTACGACCGCTTTACCGCGCCGCCGAAAACCTGTCCCGTCAGCGCGGGCTAAACCCGGACAAGCCTTTGCATCTACGCAAAGTAACCAAGACGATCTAGCGCGCCCGCCAACCTGCGCAGCTCGATCGAGGAGCGGATCAGACAAGCGCGCAGCTACGCCAAACGGCGCGGCCAAGTACGTAGGAGGATGGGAAAAGACAACACTGTTTCATCGCATCCTTGACCCTCAGTCGTGTGAGTGACCGCTATAGGCCACCCCAACATATTGAAAACGATGAAGTGACATGAGGGCGCATGATCAAGCCAATTACAAAGATGCCCAGCGTTCAACGATCCTGGATATGAGGCGAATGTCTATGACAAAGTGAGAAGGTGCCCCCACACGGACTCGAACCGCGGACCTACTGATTACAAATCAGTTGCTCTACCAGCTGAGCTATAGGGGCGTCCGGGCGGTCATACTCCACCCTTGGGACAGGGGGCAAGGGGTTTTGCGCGCGATCAATCTGTGGTGAGCGGGCTGGGCAAGGGGGCGGGGCTACCTACATCCAACCTGTAGACCTTACAGGAGCCGAACCCGATGATCCGCACCATCCTTATCGTCCTCGCTCTCGCAGCCGCCGGTTGGGCCCAGGCGCAAACGGTGACCAAGCGTTTGTCCGGTTTGGATGAGCCCTGGGCCATCGGGTTTCTGCCCTCGGGCGGGCTTTTGGTCACGGAACGGGACGGGCGCTTGTTGTTGGCGTCAGACGGTCAGATGCGCACGGTGCGCGGTGTGCCGCGGGTTGCGGCAAATGGGCAAGGCGGCTTGCTTGACGTGGCTGTGGCCCGAGATTTCGCCCAGTCGCAGACGATCTTTCTGACCTATGCCGAGCCTGTGCGGGGCGGTGCGCGCACGGCACTGGCCTCGGCTCGATTGGATGAAAGCGGGGGGCGGCTGAGCGACCTTCAGGTGCTCTTCGCGCAAGAGGGGCCGCGCAACGGGGGGCGGCATTTTGGCTCGCGAGTGGTCGAGGCCGCCGATGGCACGCTGTTCGTCACCGTGGGTGACCGCGGGGCCCGCAACGAGGCGCAGAACACCCAAGTGCACAGCGGAAAGGTGGTGCGCGTGTCCCGCGAGGGGGCTGTTCCTGCGGACAACCCGGCGTCAGAGAACTGGCTGCCCGAGATCTGGTCCACCGGACACCGGAACCCCCAAGGTGCTGCTTTGGATGCCCAAGGGCGGCTGTGGACCGTGGAACATGGTGCGCGCGGCGGGGACGAGATTAACCGCCCCGAGGCGGGCCGCAACTATGGCTGGCCCCGCATTTCCTACGGTGTGCATTATTCCGGTGCGCGCATTGGCGAGGGCACGCAAGCCCCTGGATTGGAACAACCTGCGTTTTACTGGGACCCGTCCATAGCACCCTCTGGCATGATGATTTATTCGGGCAAGCTGTGGCCCGAATGGGAAGGGGACATCTTCGTGGGTTCGTTGAAGTTCGATATGATCTCACGGCTAGAGGTCTCAGGCGACACCGCGCGCGAGGTGGAGCGTCTGTTCCAGGACGAATACTACCGCATCCGCGACGTGCGCGAGGCGCCGGATGGATCCATTTGGTTTCTTTCAGTGGGCGACGGGGCGGCCTACCAAGTCACTCCTTAGGCAAGGGCGTGAGCTTGGGCATCCCGGGTGTTTTGGGTTCGGAATGCACCACAAGTTCAGGGTACTCCCCGCCGTTGAGAGGCGGGTGGCTGCGCAGAAATGCCAGCAACTCTTCCGAAGGTGCACCAAATTCAGTCGTGCCTTCTTTGGTCAATCGCTCCGCCACAATCGCACCGATGGTGCCGTCGATTGTCTCCAACATGCTTTCATAGCTGTCGATAAACGCACCTTCCATCAATCGTTCTAAGTCCGTGCCGATTGCCAGAAACTCTCGGCCCGCTTCGCTGGTGTAAAACTCAGCCGCTGCGCTGAGTGTTGATGCAGAAAGGTTGGTCAGCAGCCCTTCGGCGTAGGCAGCGCGCAGGGGCTTGGACATCTCCTGCACATAGGTGTCTTCGATAAATCGCGCGAGGCCCCAGGGGTTTTCCACGTCAACGCCAGCTTCTGCCAAATACTCGTCGATTGCATTCAGCCCGGGCGTGCGGAACACGGTTCTCAAACTGTCCGCCATAGCGGGGACGTTAAGGAAGGCATCTGCCAGTGTCTCAGCATCCCTGCGAGCATCGGCCACGCTGGCCGAGGTAAAGAGCACTGCTCCGAAAAACACGGACTGAAAAAGTTTAGGCATACTGTCCTCACGCAAAAATCTCGCTGAGCGTAGCAGCCAGGTGCCCATAGACAAGTTATCTCCTTACTTCGGAGGCAAGCGGATGGCACCGTCCAAGCGCAAGACCGCGCCGTTAAGCATGCCGTTCTCAACGATGTGGGCCACCAACCCGGCAAACTCCGCCGGATCGCCCAGCCGGGACGGGTAGGGCACCGCCGCACCCAGCGCCTCCTGCACCTCCAACGGCAGGCCTGCCACCATGGGCGTCTTGAACAACCCCGGCGCAAGCGCCATCACGCGGATGCCAAGTGGGGCAAGATCGCGCGCCATAGGCAGGGCCATCGCCGCCACGGCCCCCTTAGACGCACCATAGGCGATTTGCCCGATCTGCGCCTCATAGGCCGCGATGGACGCGGTCAGCACGATCACCCCGCGCGCCCCATCCGGCCCCTCGGGCGAGGTGCGCGCCATCATCGCAGCCCCTTGGCTGGCCAGATGAAAGCTGCCCATGACATTGATGTCCATGACCTTTTGGAAAAGGGCCGCGTCATGGCTGGCCCCATCGCGCCCCACGGTCTTTGCCCCGGGTGCGATGCCGGCACAGGCCACCAGAATGCGGGGCAGGCCCAGCTGTGCCTCCACGCCCGCAAGGGCCCCGGCCACCGCTGTGGCTTGCGTCACATCACAGGTAAAGAACGCGCCGCCCAGGTCCTGGGCCAGCGCTTCGCCCGCCTCAGTATTCACATCCAACAGGGCCACTTTGGCACCTTCTGCGGCGAGGCGTTTGGCTGTCGCGGCCCCAAGACCGGAAGCCCCGCCGCTGATCACGGCTACAGAGCCCGCGACGTCCATCAGACCCGCTCCACAGCTAGGGCCGTCCCTTCGCCGCCGCCGATGCAAATGGCAGCCACACCGCGGGTTAGATCCTTGAGCTCCATTGCGTGCAGCAAGGTGACCAGGATGCGTGCCCCAGACGCCCCGATGGGGTGACCCAAAGCGCAAGCTCCACCATGGATGTTGACCTGATCATGCTCCACACCCATCTCGCGCATGAACGCCATGGGCACCACCGCAAACGCTTCGTTGACTTCCCACAGATCCACATCGCTGGCCCGCCAGCCCAGCCGCTCCAACAGCTTTTGGCTCGCAGGAACCGGCGCGGTGGTGAACCAGCCGGGCGCTTGGGCGTGGCTTGCGTGGCCCCGGATCACAGCGCGCACCGGCCAGCCCTCGGCCTCGGCGCGCGCGCGACTGGTCACAACCAGGGCCGCGGCCCCGTCCGAGATCGAGGAGGCATTGGCCGCCGTGACCGTGCCACCGTCGCGAAACGCAGGCTTGAGCTGTGGAATTTTGTCGGGACGCGCCGTCTGGGGCTGCTCATCCGCATCGACCTCATGGTCGCCTTTCCGGCCGGGCACGGTCACAGCCGCGATCTCGGCGGTCAAGGCACCCTCGGCCTGGGCCGCCAAGGCCCGGTCCAAAGAGGCCAGCGCATAGGTGTCCTGGTCCTTACGGGTGAACTGAAAATGCTCCGCGCAATCTTCGGCAAAGGTGCCCATCAGACGACCCTTGTCATAGGCATCCTCCAGCCCGTCGAGGAACATATGATCCACCGCCGCGCCATGACCCAAGCGCGCACCTCCGCGCATTGCGGGCAACAGATAGGGTGCGCCGCTCATGCTCTCCATCCCGCCCGCGACCACAACGCCGCCCGAGCCTAGGGCAACTTGGTCATGGGCCATCATCACCGCCTTCATGCCCGAGCCGCACATTTTATTCAGCGTTGTGGCGGGCACTCCATCGCTCAAACCCGCTGCGAACCCCGCCTGGCGAGCCGGGGCCTGGCCCTGGCCTGCGGGCAAGACGCAGCCCATCAAAACCTCATCCACCGCGCCCTTGGGCACGCCCGCGCGCGCAAGCGCTGCCGAGATGGCCACGCCGCCCAATGCGGGCGCAGGCACGCTTGAAAGCGTCCCTTGAAACCCCCCCATAGGCGTGCGCGCCGCCCCAGCAATCACCACCTCATCCACGCTCCGCTCCCTTCAGTTTTGCACAAATATCCCGGGGTCCGGGGCAGCGCCCCGGGTCAGACCCTCGCCACCTGCGCGCCCCGTTCGCGGTAGGGCGTCGTCGAAAAATGGCTGCGATAGCACTTGGAGAAATGCGACGGCGAGGCAAAGCCGCAGGCCAAAGCCACGTTGATCACGCTCATATCCGTTTGCATCAGCAGATTGCGCGCCTTTTGCAACCGCAACTCCATGTAATACCGCTTGGGCGAACGGCTCAGATAGCGACGGAACAAACGCTCCAATTGCCGGGTGGACATGCCGACATCCGAGGCCAGGATCGAGGGCGAGATCGGCTCCTCGATGTTTTCCTCCATCATCTGGATGACCGTCGACAGCTTGGGATGGCGCACACCGATGCGGGTGGGGATCGACAGCCGCTGCTCATCCCGGTCCGTGCGGATGGAGGTATGGATCATCTGGTCAGCGATCTGATTGGCCAGATCCACGCCCTGATCCGTGGCAATCAGCTTGAGCATCAGATCCGACGGCGCTGTCCCACCGGCCGCTGTGTAGCGGGCGCCATCGATGACATAAATGTTATGCGTCAGCTCAATCTCGGGAAATTCTTCCGCAAACGCGTCGCGATTGTACCAATGGATCGTCGCGCGCTTGCCCTCCAGCAACCCGGCCTGGGCCAGCACTTGGCTTGCGGTGCAAATCGCACCCATGTTCACGCCCCGGCGCGCTTCGCGCCGCAGCCAGGTCAGTATGGGTTTGGTAATCGTCGATTTGATGCCCAGCCCACCACACACAATGATGGTGCTGTCGCGCGGCAGCTCCACCAGCCCATGTTCGGCCGTGATCTCGATCCCCGCAGACGATCCGACCGGCGCGCCGGTCTCGGACGCGATCGACCAAGTATAGGCTGTGCGATCCAGATTTAGGTTTGCCAGCCTCAACGGCTCCACCGCACTGGAAAAGGCCAGCAGGGTGAACCGCTCCAAAAGCAGGAAAACATAGTTCTTTGGGGCCTCGCTCATGCCACTCCTTGCGCGCAGCTTGCCAGTCTGAGCGCGATCTAGAAATCCCATGGACCCAGAGGTCAAGCAAGAAAGTACCCTGTTGCACCTCGGCCTTCTGGCCAAGGTCTCAAAACCTCTCTATGGTCCGCGCGGCGACAACCCATCTGATGCGGAGAAAGTGAAATGAGCGCGGCGCGGAGTATGTCTAATTCGGCTTGGGACAAGTCGACCTGGAGGGCGAAAGAGCGGATCCAGATGCCCACCTATCCCGACGCCAATGCGCTGGCCAAGGTCGAGGGTCAGCTTGGAAAACTGCCGCCTTTGGTGTTCGCGGGCGAAGCGCAAAAGCTCAAGTCGCTCTTGGGCGAGGCCTGCGAGGGTCGCGCCTTTCTCCTCCAGGGGGGCGATTGCGCCGAAAGCTTTGGCGAATTCTCGGCCGATTTGATCCGCGACACCTACAAAGTGATGCTGCAAATGGCCGTGGTTCTGACCTTCGGGGCCAAGGTGCCCGTGGTCAAGGTGGGTCGCATGGCGGGCCAGTTCGCCAAACCCCGCTCTGCCCCGATGGAGGCCAAGGGCGATGTGGAATTGCCGTCCTACAAAGGCGACATCATCAACGGGGCTGACTTCACCCCCGAGGCGCGCATCCCCGACCCCCAGCGCATGTTGCAGGCCTATACCCAGGCCGCCTCATCCCTCAACTTGCTGCGCGCCTTCAGCCAGGGCGGTTTTGCAGATATCAACCGCGTCCATGCCTGGACCCTTGGTTTTGCGTCCTCCAGCCCGGGTTATGAGCGGTTCGAGGCCCTTGCGGGCCAGATCTCTGAGGCGCTGAGCTTTATGCAAGCCGCAGGTGTGACCGAGGATGCAACCGACATTTTGCATCGGGTTGATTTCTATACCTCCCACGAGGCGTTGTTGCTGGAATATGAGGAGGCGCTGTGCAGGATCGACAGCACATCCGGTCTGCCTGTCGCAGGCTCGGGTCATATGATCTGGATCGGCGACCGCACGCGCCAGCCCGATGGCGCCCATGTCGAGTTTGCCCGTGGTGTGCAAAACCCCATCGGCTTGAAATGCGGCCCAAGCTTGGAGACCGACGATCTGTTGCGCCTGATCGACACGTTGAACCCGGAAAACGAGGCGGGCCGACTGACCCTGATCGCCCGCTTCGGTGCAGGCAAGGCGGGGGAGCATTTGCCGCGCCTGATCAAGGCGGTCGAGCGGGAGGGGCGCAAGGTTGTCTGGTCCTGCGATCCCATGCATGGCAACACGATCAAATCCGCCAGCGGCTACAAAACCCGCCCGTTCGAGAGGGTTCTGGCCGAGGTGCGCGAGTTTTTCGCGGTTCACGCCTCCGAAGGAACGATCCCGGGCGGTGTGCATTTCGAGATGACCGGCAAGGACGTGACGGAATGCACCGGCGGCGTGCGGGCGGTGGCTGACGAGGATCTGTCCTCGCGCTATCACACGGTCTGTGATCCGCGCTTGAATGCAAGCCAAGCGTTGGAACTGGCCTTCCTGGTGGCTGAAGAACTGGATCAGCGCCGCAGCGCACAGCGCGCCGCAAGCTAGGATGATCCGCTTTTTCGCGGTCTTGACCGCAGCGCGTGCCGTCCCGGACAGCGCTGCGGCCGAAGCCATGGCCCATCTGACAGCTTTCGGCGCCGTGCCGGGCGAGGCGCGGCGCTTGGCACCGTGGGCCATAGAGGTGCCCGTTTTAGCCGAAGGCACCCCCCAGATCACGCTCTCCGGTCCCTATGACGTGAACCTCGTGCCCGCACAGGGGCGCGTGAAAAAGCTGCTGCTTGCGGATATGGACAGCACCATCATCCCGGTGGAGTGCATCGACGAATTGGCGGATTTCGCAGGTGTCAAAGCCCAAGTCTCCGCCATCACCGAGGCGGCGATGGCGGGCGAGCTTGATTTCGAGCAGGCGATCGACGCGCGGGTAGCGTTGCTCAAAGGGTTGCCGTTGGACACATTGCAGCGTTGTTTTGACGAGCGCATCACACTCAACCCTGGCGCCCGTGCGCTTGTCGCGGGCATCAAGGCCGCGGGTGGGACTACGGCGCTGGTCTCCGGCGGCTTTACCTATTTCACCAGCCGGGTGGCCGCACTTGCCGGGTTCGACAGCCATGTCGCCAACACGTTGGAGGTGGAAGGCGAGATGCTGTCAGGCACCGTTGCCCGGCCTATTTTGGGCCGCGCAGCCAAGGCAGAGCGGTTGCACGCCTTGTGCTCAGACCTGGGGATCACGCCGCGCGACGTGTTGGCCATAGGGGATGGCGCCAATGATTTGGATATGGTGCGGCTTGCTGGTCTAGGTGTGGCCTTTCACGCAAAGCCTGCCCTGGCAGAGCACGCGAATGCGCGCTTGGACCATTCGGATTTGCGCGCGCCCCTTGCCCTGATGGGACTGGATCTGCCTATTTGACCACGCGCAAATGGGTGCCATCGCCCCGCGGCCCCATGGCATCCGGGTTGCCCGCAACCGCACGCAGCTTGGGCGAGGGATCCATGGGATTGCGCTGGAACGGCT
Source organism: Pseudomonadota bacterium (assembly GCA_039821665.1). Classification (GTDB taxonomy): domain Bacteria; phylum Pseudomonadota; class Alphaproteobacteria; order Rhodobacterales; family Rhodobacteraceae; genus CANLSM01. Next base: position 377 of record JBCBNR010000015.1, on the reverse strand, counting down.
GCGCCTCTTCGGCAAAACCCGCCAACATCGGCTCTTGCGCGTTGTCCTTGGTCACCTTGATCGGCACCAGCCTTTGCTCCGCAATGGAAAAGCTGACCGGCGGATAGCTCAGCCCCTCGGGCACATTGACATAGCCCAAGATGCGCGTGACCTCGCCAAAATCAGACATCATCGGCAGCAATACCATCTCGGCATTGAGCGCGCGACCGGCGGTGTCGTTGACCAGCAGGTCTAACTCGCCCACATATGGCCCTTTGAGAAGGTCGGTCAGCAATTCCACGAACATCGCCCGGTCCGAGGCTTCGATCATCGCCTCGGGTGGCATGCCACGTACCTCCATGCCCATCAGTTCGCACAGGCGCAGACCCGCAAGACGC